>DASXUA010000101.1:0-12201 GCA_036505095.1 Phycisphaerae bacterium | reverse complement strand
TTTTCGATCCGGCCCTGATAGACGCGCGTATAGGTGAGCTGCCCGAAAGGTTCGTCGACGATCTTGAAGCCCATGGCGACCATGGGCGCGTCCGGATCGGCCGTCACCGCTACTTCAGCGCCTTCGTTGGAGTTGTCGTTGGCATACGCGACGCGATCCAACGGGGAGGGCAGATAGTACGTCACGGCGTCCAGCAGCGGCTGCACACCCTTGTTCATATAGGCGCTGCCCATAAACACCGGGGTGATCTCGCGCGCCAGCGTGGCGCGCCGCACCGCGGTGTGGGTGTGTTCGGGTGTGGGTTGCTGATCCCCGAGCAGAATCTCCATCAACTCGTCATCATAGAGGCTCAGGGCATCGAGCATGCCGTGCCGCGCGCGGTCGGCCTCATCCTTCAGATGCGCCGGGATTTCGCTTACCTGTACGTCTTCGCCGTTCTCGCCTGTGAAGCGCAAGGCCCGCATGTTGATCAGGTCGATGATGCCTTCGAACGTGTCGCCGGTCCCGATCGGTATCTGAATCGGCACCGCCACGTGCCCAAGCTTGGTCTCGAGTTCGCTGAGGACCCGGGCCGGATCGGCGCCGGTGCGGTCGAGCTTGTTGATGAACGCGATGCGCGGCACACGATAGCGCTTCATCTGGCGGTCGACGGTGATGGACTGCGACTGCACGCCACCCACCGCGCACAGCACCAGCACGGCCCCGTCAAGCACGCGCAACGAGCGCTCGACCTCGATGGTGAAGTCGACGTGCCCGGGTGTATCGATGATGTTGATATCGTGGTCGGCCCACCGAATGCGGGTCGCCGCGCTGGTGATGGTGATGCCGCGCTCCTTCTCCAACTCCATGTAGTCCATCGTGGCCCCACCGTCTTTGCCCTTGACCTCCTGGATGCGGTGGATGCGGCCGGCGTAATAGAGCATGCGCTCGGTCAAGGTCGTTTTGCCCGAGTCGATGTGGGCGCTGATGCCGATGTTGCGTACGGTTGACAACTGGTCCATGACTTCCGATTTTCCTCGGCTCGCCATCTGGCGAGCCCTTATCCTCCGCTCGGGCAACCTTCGCGGTCCGCCGCGGCCGGATCGCATCGGCAGCGATGCCGATGCCACGTCTCGCGAGTCGCGTGGGCCGATCCTTAATTCCTGCAATAACAAGGAGTTAAGTGGTTGCAGGCCGGGTTAGCCGGCCCATGCCACCCAAGGCGTGCCGCTACCTCGACCCACCATCTTAGCGCCCGCTGGCGGACGTTTCAAGGCGCCACGGCGCGCCACCAGCCGCATGAGGCAGTATATCGGCCGCCGGGCACCGGAGCGTGCACTCGAAGCAAGTTTCGGGCCCGAGGTGTCACGGTGCACCGATGAAGGCGCGGCCGAACGTCGCCGCGTCGCGCAGGTCGACGCTGAATGAACCGTCAGAGTCGAACGCTGCGCAAGTTGCACTCGGGCTGGCGAGCGGGCCGGTCAAACAGCTTCGGAAGGTGGCATAATCCAGCAGGTCGACATCGTCATCGTGATCCGCATCAAAGTTATCGATCGGACCGGCGCCGCGCAGAATGAGCGCGCGGTGGTTCGTGAATACTGCGCCGTATGTTTCGGTCGGACCATCCGGCCAGCGCACGTGTAAGGTGACGAGCCCGGCCATGTTGCCGAAGCCAAAAACCGCCTCGGGCGCCCCCTGCGAGTAGAAGCTGTTGCCGGCCGTGATGACCGCGGTCTGCAGGTGGCCGGGAGCATCTACGGTCACCTCGGCGCCGACGGCGAAGCGGTTGCCGCCGAGTTGCTTCAACCGCACAGTCAGCCAGTGGTTTCCCGGCGGAGTGTCATTGCGGAAAAAATAGGCCGGGGCGTTGTAGTTGGTTTCAATCAGTTCCTCGTCGCCGTCGCCGTCGGCGTCGAACGCGATCAGACCGCGGCCCATCAGCGTGTGATTGAATCCAACGGCGTTGCTGATGTCGGCGAACTGGCCATTGCCCAGGTTGCGGAAGAACTTGGACGGATCGGTCAGGTAGTAGTTGTTCTGGATGAACCCGTTCACGGCGGCCAGATCGAGCCAGCCGTCGTTGTCGGCGTCGAGCCAGGTAACGCCCCAGCCCCAGCCGGTGCGCGCCACGCCGGCCGACTGCGCGCATTCGGAAAACAGCGGCACGCCCGGAATCGATTGATTGTGCAGCAGCACGGTCCACTTCTGCAGGACGGAGGCATTCGGATAAGGCGATTCGATATTGGTCGCAACCACGTCGGGGCTGCCGTCATTGTCGTAATCGCCCAGTGCCATGCCCATTTCGTTGAAGCTGGTGTCGAAGTGCGCTGCGGCCGCGACGTTCACGAAAGTTTCGTTTCCCTGATTGACGAAGAGGCGATTCGGGCCGAAGTCGATGTTCAGCAGCAAGTCCGGCAGGCCGTCGCGGTTCGCATCATAGAACATCGGCTGCCAGCTTGTGCCGGGCTCACTCACACCGGCCGACGCGCCGATTTCTGTGAATGTGCCGTTGCCGTTGTTGCGGTAGAGGGCGTTCTGTGTGCCCCAGTTGGAGAGGTACACATCCAGAAAACCATCGTTGTTGAAATCGCCTGCCGCCAATCCGCCGACCGTCTGCGCAACGGTCGGATTCGGAACGACCTCGATGCCCGAGCCGGCCGACACCTCCGCGAAGACGCCGTTGCCGAGATTGCGATAGAGCGTGTTGCTCGTCGTGGCGGGGTCAGTGATGCCGGAGGGCGTGATGTCGGGATCATTCGCGACCAGCAGGTCGAGCCGGCCGTCGTTATCGTAATCGAACCAGAGCGCGGCCTTCGACTCTTTCAGCGAACCGACTCCGGCCTGCGCCGTGGCATCCACAAAATGACCAGAGCCGTCGTTACGAAAGAGCTGATTGGGCAGCCCGAAGGCTTGCGGGAAGTAGACGTCGATGTCGCCGTCATGGTCGTAATCGGCTGCCGAAACGCCCGCGCCGAAGAGACGGTCGTACCGCAACGGGCCGGTGATGGTGTGGACGAAGTTGATTCCACTTGCGGCACCGGTAGCGTCGGTCAGCACAACTTGTGCATGCGCCGCCGCGCTGCCAATCAGCGCCGTCCCCAAAGCCGCCGCGCGCGCCAGTCTTTGCTGATTGCCGGACATGCAAACGTCCTGAAATGCACGCGGGATGGACGAGGTCCACCCCGCATCCATCCCGCGCGCCAATTCAGTTCTGTCCCGCCTCGCTAGCTGCGGCGTCGCACGAACGCGAGCAGACCCAGCGCCAATAATCCCAGGCTCGCCGGTTCAGGCACGGCGCAGGCGAACTGATCACCTGGGAACTGGTTCAGGTTGATCGACGATGGCGGGCCGCCGAGATTCCCGGTGCCGGGCGGCAGCGAGGGCAGGAACTGATTCGAAAAGAACGTGCCATCACCACTGGTGATGAATGCGCTGACGCAGGCGCCGCTGCCGCCGCCCAGCGCGCTGAGCGGGATGTCAAACTCCCAGCCCATTGTGGCGGTCAGCGCGCCGGCCGCGGACGAACCGTCAACGCCCAGACCGTTGGCGTTGTTCCAGCCGGAGACGGCGCCCGACGCATCCATCGCCGACGCCCGAATGATCGGCAGCGAGCCCGGACCGCCACCCGTGACCCAGGTCGAGTTCGTATTGGCCTGAAGGTTCGCCAGGCGGATCGCGTCAAAGCCATTCCCGATCTCCAGGCGGATCGCGTAATCCGGCGCGAAGCCGGTATCGAACGTGAAGCCCGCCAGATTCTGGATTTCGTTGAACCCGCCGTCGGTGTTCATGTTGTCCAGCGTGTTCTCGCCGCCCGGGATGCTGTCGATAAAGATCCACAGCTTGTTGAAGTTGCCTTCGAGGTTGCCGGCCATCCCCAGGTGCAGCGCGCCGCCGCTGATGACGCCCCACAGGCTATCCAACTCGCTGCCGCCGGGAGAATCCTGAGTGCCGCCCGGTGAGTTGCCGAAACCGGTCGCGTTCTGCTGGACGCCCATCGAGACCAGTCCCGGCGCGGGAATGTTGACACCATCCGGACCGCTTGCCCATACGCCGTTCGAAACGAGCAGCGCCGCCGCGGTAGCCACCATCAAGGCCGTGCGCATTTCCATCCTCCTCCTGCTTGACTTCTCAGCCCGCATCTACGCGTCGCCACCGCGACTCGTCGTGCGAGATGTTCGCGAAGATTAGCCAGGGATCGCCGTGGCTAAGACGCTACTGCGGTGTTCCGCGGCGCGCGTCTACAGGCTCTCCCTTTTCCCCCAAGCCATTACGATACTGAATTGCCCATGGCCGGGTCAAGCACGACGTAACTCACGAGCCACGCGCCACTTAGCGCGCGTGACATCGGCGGAAGATTTGGTAGTATGCACCGCCGGAGGAATGCGGTGCGGGAGGAATGCATCATGTCAGTGGCACGAATTCGGGCGGGACGGACTATATGTGCGGCGGCATTGGTCACGGTGTCGGCGCGGGCGCAGAGCTACTCAGTCGCCGAAGTCGGCACGCTGCCGGACGCCACGCCGCTGGTCATGACGCCGCCGACCAGCCAGGCCGAGGCGATCACCGAATCGGGCGTGGTAGCCGGATCATCGGCCATCAGCGGCGGGTCGATGTGGATCAGCCCGAATGTGCAGATCGCCGAGCCGTGGTTCTATCACGCCATTCGTTGGACGAACGGCACCGTCGAGGACCTCGGCGTGCTGGGGCAGGATGTGGGCCCGGATGATTTCCCGCGCCCGGCGACGTATGCGCACGGCATCAACAACCTGCAGCAGATCGTGGGTGACGCGACTGTGTTGACCGATGGCTGGTATCACGCCTTCGTGTGGCTGCCGACCGACGCTTACGGGATGTCGAGCGGCATGCACGAGCTTCCCATTCTGGCCACGCAGGCGCACGCCTGGGCTATCAGCGATTACGGTGTGGTCGTGGGGGAGTCGCGCTTGCCCGGCAGCTTGGGGCCGCGCGCCGTCCGCTGGGATGCAGCGAATGGTCAGTGGGTGGTCAGCGATCTGGGATCATTCAGCCAGGCGTACAGTATCGCGTATGGCAGCAACAATCTGAATCAAATCACGGGATATGCGACCGTGATCGTGCCGCCCGGACAGAGCAACACGCATGCGTTCCTTTGGCTGCCCGCTCCGGCTTATGGCCTGCCGGCCGGTCTGAACAACCTGACGGCGGGCCTGCCGGCCGGCAGCATTGGCCGTGACGTGAACGAACTCGGCCAGGTCGTCGGGCGCGGGCCCGATTGGCGGCCGATATTCTGGCTGCCGGCGCCGGCCTATGGACTTCCCGCCGGCGTCACGCAACTTTCGATCGCCAACGCGTTCAGCCCGCAGGTGCTCGCGCAGTACGGTCTGCTTGCTCCGTTTCGCGGCGAGTTCACGGGCGTAAACAATCACGGCGTGGCCGTCGGCACGATGGATTTCCCGTTCCAGTTGCCCAACGGCAACTACGGCACGGCCACGCGCGGGATTGTCTGGAAGAACGGCCAGTTCCTCCTGACGCAGCAGCTCCTGCCGCCCGACAGTGCGGCGCAGTATCCGATTATCTATCGCACGGACGAGTCGAACGATGCCGGCCAGATCGTCGCCACCGCGCTGAATGCCAACAGTGAAGGCCGCGGTCTGGTGCTCACACCGGTTCCAACCAGCGGCGATTGCGACGCGGACATGGGTATCGATCTGGCGGATTATCAGAGTTGGCGGACGTGTCTGACCGGCCCGATGGGCGCGATCACGTCCGATTGCGTGTGTACGGATATCAACGGCGACAACGATTCAGACTTGGCCGACTTCGCGGCGTTTCAGTTGGGATTCAGCGGACCGTAGAGTTCGCTCAATTCAGCCTGTGATGCACGTCGTGCCGGCACCCGGTCACCGCGCGGTGCCGAACACTCGCTCAACCAGTGCTGAGGCGTCAGCCATGGGTAGGTACATGTGCAGTTCATCATCGGGCAGGCGGGCGAACCCGTAGCGCCGGTAGAAAATGCGGGCACGTTCATCGAGTGCGTCCACTTCGATGACTGCGGACGCTACCCGCTCGGCTGTCTGCACGGCAATCCGCATGGCAAACACCAGCAGGTCGCCGCCCAGTCCGCGCCCCTGGAAACGCTTGTCCACGGCGAGACGACCGATCAGTGTCGTCGGCAGTGGAAGCCGCAGTGGAAAGCCGTGTCCGGGCGGAATGATGCCAATCGGCAACTCACCGGCGGAGAGGGTCACATAGCCGGCGATTCGCCCGGTGGAATCTACAAGGACATAACCTACGGTTACGCCACGCCGCATCTGCTGGTTCAGCTTGGTCTTGAGGAAGTCGTTGAGATGGGCGTCGCCGCAGTCGAAGTCTTCGCGCCGGTGGCGGCTCTTATCGAAGCGCTCGAAGTGCAACTCATCAGGCACCGTAGCGCTCCCGGTAGCGCTCGGCTGCCCGGAGCAAGTTGGCGTTCGGTCCTTTAGGGTGCGTCAGCAATTGCAGCAGGGCGCGCTGGTCGCGCTCGGACAACTCGCGTCGGCGCGCCTGTTCCAGCGTGCGATCCGCGGCACGGGAGAGCGTGCTGTTGATAAAGCTCGTCACGGTCATGCCGCGCCGGGCCGCGGCCTGTTCAACCCTTCGCTTGAGCTTCAGAGGCTGGCGAATGGTTACCTTGCTGTAGCTGGTAGTTTTTGCGCTCACGATTATAGCATACGGCATAATGCCGTATGAATCAAGCGTGCGTCGAATCTGCGATGCGATGTCCTCGAGTTTTGTAGGGCGAGCCCGTGTAAGGGCGACATTCCCAGCTTGCACGTGGAGAACTGGACCGACTGGGAAACTAGCCCACGGAGGGAGCGATTTGAATCTCTATCTGCTTCATGGAACGGCCACTCCGCCGCAGCAACGCAAATAATCGGGCCATCCTCAAAGCGTCGAAATCGGTGTCGCGCGTCACAACGCATTTACGGAGCGTCAGCGATGGCGATAAACGAAATCGCCGGCGCTACCTGTATCGAGCAGATACCGTCTTATGGTGTCACCCCACGAACAGCCTCGCGCGCTGCGGCGATTTCGGCCTCGTCGTCCGGCGTGATCTCGAGCGGCTCCAGTGCGTCCACTTCTGCCGCCCATGCGGCGAGTTCTTCGGGCGTCTTGGGCCAGTCCTTCTCAGGCAATCCGTATTCATCCGCTCGGAGAACCTCCACGCGCATGCCGTCCGGCCAATCGACGGGCTCGTCCAGTTCAATGCGGCCCTGTTTGTAGGTCCCAAAAACTGCGCTCACAGATAGACCTCCCTTAGCGTCGTCCTGTTACCATTCTATCACGTCTGGCGCCAGCAGGCGGAGCTTCCGCGCGTTCGCAACAAGCCCAAGTCACGGCAGGACCTCGTGGCCGACGGTGCGGCGCGGTCGATCATGGGCCCGCTGGCGATGTACCTTTCGTTTGGGCGCGGTCACCTCTTCTTTTCCCCCACCCAACGTAATCAACGACGACGAATCCTTGCTCGACAGCGTTCCGGAAGTCCCGCTCATCCAGGACGATTGCCTGCGCGTCTTCTATCAGTACGTGGCGTCGCCCACCATGGCACGGCTCTGGGCACCATGCGATCATGCGATTCTGCTCTTGGCTGTCTTCGAGCGTGCTGCGCCGCCCCGTAAAGGGACGATAGATGTACGAGGCGCGGCAACGGGGACACCGGCCTGCCGGAGCGCCGCCAATTGCCAGGCGCACTTCTTCCGGCGTCGCGAGTTGATTGCCTCGAAAGGCGAAGGAGGCGAACTCGCGTCGCAAATTCAGTTGGCACTCCGTGTCGAGTTCGTGCAAATGTCTAATGCGCGATGTCGCAAGAGTGATTCCGATCGCTACGACCACCAGCGTGAGAGCGCCAAGTGTTTTGGCTCGCGGACCGAGTGACATGATTATTACTCTCTAGCGCAACTGTCGCACGCATCGCACTATCCCGTGAACGCCAACTGGAACAGGGCGACATCGGCCAGGTTCAATGCGCCATCGCCGTTCAGATCGGCGCTTACGCCGAAGGGGCAGTTGCCGATCGAGCACTGGTACCACGTGGCCCAGTCGGTCAGGTCGATGTCGCCGTCGTCGTCGAAGTCGCCGAGCAGATCGGGCGTGGGATCGTAACGGAATACGAGCAATCCCATCTGCGGCAGGACGATCGTGGCGGATTGGGCGAAGCCGTCCAAGGGCGGGCCGCTGGCGGTCGCGTGGCCGGCGTTGCCCAGGCCGTTGCCTTCGTACACCAGCGCCTGGCTGTTGAGAATTTCGTCCCAATTGCCCGGCTGCGGGAAGCCGAGGCTGTAGCTGGTGAAGTTGTTGTTCGAGAAGTTCGCGACCACCACGATGTCGTTGCCCGAGTTGGTCCAGCGCCGGAAGGCGATGACATTCGCACTATCGTTGACGTGATGTACATTCACGCTGCTGCGCGCGCGAAACGCCGCGTTTTGCTTGCGTGCCGCGATCATGTCCTTGAAGAACTGCAAGAACGGCGCGTTGGTGATCGCCTTGTTCCAGTCGATCCGCTGATTGAACTGATCGCCGAACGCATTGGTTTCGCGCCACTCGCCGCCTTGCAGGAACATCGCGATGCCCGGCGCGAACATCGCCAGCCCCTGCCCCAGCTTCGAGCGGCCCTTGGCGTAGATGCTGTTCGGGTTGCTGCCGTCGATCTGCACGGCCAGCCGCGCGCCGCCACTGAGCGCCCCGGCCTCGTCGTGGCTCTCGACGTAGTTGACGATGTCGAGCTTGTCGGGGAAGGCGAAGCTGGCCAGCGCGTCGCGCACCGCGAACATGTTCGGATCGCCGAACGCGGCGGCGAAAATCGCTCCACGCACGTTGTCGTTGAACGCATCGTACCACTGGCTGTCGAAACCGGCCCCACCGGTGCTGGTCGGATTCGTGATGCCCGTGTTGTTCGGAAGCTGCTCGGCGATCATGATCCGATCGGCGTAGCGCCGATCGACCAGATCGTTGAGTTTCTGCATCAGCGGCCAGCCGCCAATGCCGCCATTGGGCGGATACATGTAGTAGGTCGCGTCCATGCGGAAACCATCGACGTGGTACTCTTCCAGCCACAGCGCCAGATTATCGACGTAGAAATCCTGCACCTGCGGCCGGGTGAAATCCATCTGCGAGCCCCAAGGCGTGTTGAAGGCCGGGTTGGCAAAATAGATCTGCGTGCCGTCGTACTGCCACAAGTAATTGTCCGAGAAGTTCAGATGGTTGTCGACGATGTCGAGCAGCACCGCGATGCCGTGCTGATGGCATTGATCCACGAGATAGCGCAGATCGTCGGGGTTGCCGTAGACTGCCTCCACGCCGAATGGGCTGATGAGGTTGTAACCCCACGAAAAGTCGCCGGGAAATTCGCTGATCGGCATCAGTTCAACGGCAGTGACTCCCAAGCTGACGAGATGATCGACGTGCACGTCCACCGCGTCGCGGAACTTTGCTGGATAGTGCGTCACGCCATCATTCAGGCCGCTGAACGAGCCGACGTGCAGCTCGTAAATGATTAGGTTCTCAAAATCCGGCCGCTGCCAGGCCGCGTCGCCCCACGCATACGCGTCGGGGTTGACGATCTTGGAATTCTGATCGGCGCCGATCCGCTGCCGTTCGCGCGCATCCTGCTTCCATAGGACGGGCGTGTTGAAAACAAACTTATACTCCTGTCCCGCCACGGCGCCGGACACGAACTTCGCCCAGTAGCCGCTGGTGTTGGTCATGGGCAGCGAGGTCGTGCTCCAGCCGTTGAACTGCCCGGCGACGCGCGCGATGCTGGCGCCCGGCGCCCAAACGCGGAACACGACGCCGCCGGTCGCGACGGTCGCGCCCAGCGGCGCGTGATCGAGCGTCGTGAAGTTGAGCGTCCACCCATCACCGGTCGGCGCGTCCTCGGTCATGCCGATCGGTGACAGATAATCCGTGTCGGTTCCGTCGGTGATCTCGAAGTAATAGCTGATCGTGTTGGAGCCGGTGGCTGGAACCTGCGCCGCCCACACGTCGTACGGGCCTTCGTTCGCGACCCAATTCGCGTCTACCCACGTGACGTTTCCATCGAAGACGCGCGCCCGGGCCGAGGTGATATCGAAATGCCAGGTCTTGAACTTGGCCGTAAACGTTTCGCCCGCGAGCGGGCATTTCGGTTGCCGGTCATAAATCGGCAGGTGCGATATCCCGGCCCATTCGACGTTGTTGTCATGGTCCGCGCAGAATAGAAGGCTGGATAGTACGAATATCGATTGAACAATCACCATCGTCCTCCGTCCCCCGGGGGGTTGGGACTGCATGTTCCCGATCGACCCGATTCTATCGGCCCAGGGCTTGCGTACCAAATGCCGTATACCCGCGTACACCGCTGCTGGCGATTGGTGCGCCGGCGAGGCCTGGATATAATCCGACGAGGAGCCTGCGCACGATGGCGGAAGCGATCAGTACCTATGAAATTGGCCCTGAAGACGCCGGCAAGCCGATGTCCCTCGACGAATTTGCCCGCGTCGAAGGCCGGCCCGGCCATCTCTACGAACTGAGCCGGGGAGTGATTGTCGTGGTCGATGTTCCCGATGTCTATCACGAGCGCGTAAAGGGCGTGATCCGCGATGCGCTGGTTCTGTACCGCGTAGCCCATCCCGGGTGCATCAATCTCATGGCCGAAGGCAGCGGCTATGCACTGCGCTTGCCGGGCATGCAATCAGAGCGTCATCCCGACTGGGCGATCTATTTGAATCCTCCGCCGGTCGATGTGCCGCAGCCTTGGAACTTCTGGATTCCGGAGATCGTGATCGAGATCGTCAGCGAAGGCGGCGAGGAACGCGACTACGTCGAGAAACGCGAGGACTACCTGCGCGCGGGCGTGCGGCTGTACTGGATCGTCGATCCGCAGCAGCGCACCGCGATGGCGCTCACGCGCCGCGGCGATCTGTGGCAAGAGCAACGCGTCGGCGAGCCAGCCACCTTGGCCACACCGCTACTCCCTGGCTTCGAACTTCGACTCCAAGATGTTTTCGCTGTGCTCTAATGCATCGCAGAGCGGCGCGCGATGTGTCCGGTTGCTTGGAGGTGCGTAGTGATACGCGCACGGTGGAAACAAGTTTCGGGTCTCGCACCCGCGGCATTCTTGTCCCTAATCGCTGCTCACGGCGCGGTGACGACCGAAGACCTTGGCGGCGATCAATTCCGCGTCACATTTACCTACACGGCGCCGGCCGGTACCAAGACGGTCAATCTTGCCGGCAGCTTCAATGGGTGGAGCACGACGGCGACGCCAATGCCGGGTCCCGACGAGAAAGGCCGCTTCGCTGTCGAGCTGGTCCTGCCGAAAGGCCGGCACGAATACAAGTTCGTCCGCGACGGCTCCGCCTGGGAGCCGGATCCGGACGCGACCGAGACGGTGCCGCCGCATTCCAACGCCGTTCTGCGGCTTGGCGTTACCGCACGCGACGAAGCGCGGACGAGCCCGATGGACATGGCCCACAGGGCTGAGCACCCCGAAGATTTCCTGGCGGTCGTGGCGCAAAACAGCCCCTGTGCCGACCGTGGCAGAGTCCGTGACTTGGTTGCGCCCGGCGCGTTGCCGTGGGTTCGTGAGCAGACCGTCAGCTTTCTCATGGATGATCCCAACGCCGAAGACCCGTACATCGTCATCGAAGGTCACGGCTTTCGCACCGGGTACGTCATGGACCGCCTGCGTGGGAAGGAGGGATTCTTCGCGCTGACCTTGCGCCGCTCGGATCTGCCCGCGGATTCAGTTTATACGATCGAATTCGAGAAGGATGGGCGAACGCAGCACATCGTTGATCCGCTCGCCTGGACCGCTACGAGTCGCAACGGCAAGCCGGTGAGTGTGATTGCAGCGCCCGATCTGAAAAAGGGCCGCATCGTCTTGATCCCGCCAGTGTCGGCGAGCGGTCCAGCTATTGCCGCACGCGAGCTGTATGTTTATTTGCCAGCGGGCTACGACGCCAAACGCGCAGATGGTTACCCCGTCGCCTACATGCACGATGGTCAGAACCTGTGGGACGATCCGACTGAGCCGTTTGGGCACGGCGGCTGGCAGGTGAACGTGATGGCCGATCGGCTGATCAACGAAGGTAAGGTTCGGCCGTTCATTGTGGTCGGGATTCCTAATTCGCCCGAGCGGATGAAGGAGTATGCGCCCGGGCGATCGATCTTCGATGACTCCGACCATCCTTACCTTCAGTACATTGTTCGCGACGTCAAGCCGCT
>DASXUA010000100.1:0-9863 GCA_036505095.1 Phycisphaerae bacterium | reverse complement strand
TGCCCGCCAACGTAGGCATGACCTGCCACAATTCCGGTGACATCGGAATCGTGCCGATTTGGTCGTCGCCGGCAGGCGGCACGCTTTGCAGAGTCATGTCCTTACCAGGGTAGATCACCACGCTGCCGTTGGCGGCTGACCCCACCGGAACTGCCTGAATATCCGATGGTGGCGTTGCGGTGGTGTTCGCGAGGCCGTCCGGCCCGGCAAGGATGCCCTTAATCAGATCATCGCCGGCGCGCGGCACGTCGAGTTTGTAGAGGACGTCCCACGCGAAGCGACTGACGTTCAACTGCGCGAGCCATTTGTCCCGTTCCGCCTGCATGGCACTGGCTGGTGGCAGCGGCGGCAAGGGCGGAACGACACGATCGGCGAACGCTACCTGTCGTGCCACGATTCCCCAAGCGGCGTTAAAGTCGGGGAACTCGACGGGCACTGCGCCGGTCGTCAGCGGCATGGTCGCATTGTAGAAATTACCGGGGTCATAGATGGCGTTGACGTTTTCCAGAAGCAAGGGGCGCACGTGACTGCTCTGCCCGGACCCGATCGGCACGAGTGCCGGTGTCCCCGGCGAGGGCCCCCAATTGATCGGCAGCGCCTCAAGAAGAATCTGCGGGGCGGGCGGGGGCGCGACGGCAGTGGGGTTGTAGTTTGCGAAGTCGCTGATGAGGGAACCCACAGCGAACGTCGGCGGCGGGCCGGGGACCGGCTTCGTCACGCGGCAGAGCGAACGGAGCGTGGCCTCGGCCGCGTCGGTGGCGTTGGTCGTGTTGGTGTAGTCGTTCAGGTCGCGGGCCCGCTGCCAGGCGATGGGGAACATGCTGGCCACCAGCACCAGCCCCAGGCCCAGGATCACGATCGCGATCATCAGCTCGATCAGCGAAAACGCGCGAATCGGTTTTGGCCGCGGATCAACGCGGATGAACGCGGATGGCACCGCGAGCGCGCGGTGACTGCGAGTTCGAGCGATACTCAAAATGTGACCGGTTATTGTCATCCGAATCAGTTCTGTACGATCTCGTCCACACGAAATCCGCGTGCATCCGCGTCAATCCGCGGCGACTTACGGCTTGCCCCGTTGCCCCTGGACGATCTCGCCGAAGCGGCTGACGAAATAGGGCTGGCCGTTGTCGAGCAGATACTTCCGCTTGTCGACGCCCGTGGGCTGCTCCCGATAGACATCTTCGTCGTACACCAGCAGTCCGTCTGCGCTGACGAAGTTGAGCGCCTTGGACGTCGGATCGACCAGCAGATCATTCAGCGCCGCCGGCGGCGGCACAAAGTCGCTGGGGATGAGCTGCCCGGCCATCGCGCCGATCGTCTCCAGTCGCCAGTACTTCGGGACGCCGGTCGCCGTTTTCAGGCCGGTGCGGTCGCCCTTACCGTCGCCGGTGGTGGCTGGCGGAATCGCGGCGTCAATATCCTGGATCAGCACGCTGCGGCGCGGCACGATCTGGCCGTCGCGATCGAAGATGATCGTGAAGAAGTTGCGGTGCCACTGCGGCTGCACCGGGTTCATTGCGGCCGGCACCAGGTAATTGTCATTGCCCAACTCGTCTTTGTTCCACATCGCCAGATCGGATGCGGGCGGCGGCTCCGTCATCGGATTGTTGTCGTTGTCGTCCACCACGTTGCGCGGACAGACGCGCATCGGCCGCGGCAGCGTGATGATCGGCCCGACCACACGGAACCGGTCGCGCACGATCTGTACGGGAGTGCCGGCCGGATCGTCGTCCGGCTGCGGTGCGCCTGCGACGGGCAGCTTGAGCGGCTGGAAGGCGATCATCGCCGCCTTCTGCACGTTGCCGTCCACGAAGAAGAATAGTCCGCGCTCGCCACGATGCAGGGCGTTGGCCCGCGCAGTGGCCAGCAGGCCGCGGACCGATGTCTCGGTGGCCGCCACATTCCGCTGCTGCCACATTCGGCTCAGCGCCGGCAGGATGATCCCCAGCAGCACCGTGATGACGATCACCACCACCAGCAGCTCAACCAGCGTGAACGCCCGGCGAACACAGAATCTCGCGCAAAGGCGCCAAGGCGCAAAGGGCATGCAGTTGGCCTTGAACCTTTGCGCCTTTGCGTCTTTGTGCGCCAAACCCGGCCCGCCGTTGATGTGCCAGGCCGCAGCAAGTTGGATGGGCTTCGCTGAATTCATGCTCATCAAAAAGCTCTGCGCGAGTACTACGGCTGGCGCAGCTTGTCCTTCAGGTCCGGCTCCGAATAGATGTTGTCGTTGTTTTCCGGCTTGTCGATGGCGTTGTTGGGCATGCCCATGTTCCAGTCGCTCAGCAGCGTGATGGGCTGCGGCGTCGCCGCGAGCTGATCGGAACCGTCGATGCCGTACGACACCAGGAACGGCTGGCTGTTGTTGCGCGTGACGAAGAGAGTCGAGAAGGCTCGTCGCGTCACACCCGCTGGGCCGCTATCCAGCGGCGAGGGAGTCGAGCCCGGCGGGTCCGCTTTGGGATTCAGCGAGTAATACTCGACCGCGTTACCCCAGGCATCGATCAGATACGTCAATGGGATGTCCTCCGGATTGGGCGCTCCAGCCGGGTTCGCGACGCCGTCAGAGTCGTAGTACTGCTGCGGCGGCTCGCTTGCGACCAGGCGCGTGGATACAAAGCGGTCACCGATCTTGTCGAGGATCGAGTTGGCCGCGGTGCTGTACAGGCGGATGGTCAGCATCATGGTCTTCACGTCGCGATGCTCGACCTTGGCCAGGCTGCCCAGAACGCTGGCGGAAAGATTTCCCGCACCGATCGTGAGCGAGACCGGCAGCCAAGAACCGGAGCCCGTGGGCACGGGGATCCCGCCGGGCGGCGGCATAATCGGCGTGAAGGCCTGCAGTTCATCCGGCGGATAGTCGCCGTAGCGCTTGTACGCCGCCACGATGTTCTTCAGCGGCCGCTCGCTGGCAAACTGATCGAGCGCGGTCTTGACCACGTTCATCATGGCGGCCGTGTCGCGCCCTTTGGCCTGATCGAGGAACTTCTTGCCCACCACCACCGCGATCGTGGCCAGCACCACGATGATGGCGATCACGACCACCAGCTCGACCAGCGTGAACGCCGTCCGGGATGTCGCGCAAAGGCGCGAAGGCGCAAAGATACAAGCTCGTTCTCTTGGCTGCTTTGCGCCTTTGCGCGACACAACCGCCTGCGCAGCGCATCCGCCGCGGCGGATGGCGGCTAAACGTGACGCGTAACCTCGCCAGACAGGCTTCATTGACGATCCCAGTTCACCACGTCGTCAGCGGTTCCGAAGATGGCATCGGGCCCGGCGCTGATCAGCAGATACGAATCGGGCCGCACCGGCAGATTCAGCGGCTGCACGTTCAGGGCAGCTAACACGTTGTGACCCTTTTTGTCCCAGATGTACCTGGTAAACGTGTCCTTGAACTTCGCGTTATTCGTATCCACCGCGTCAGTCGCATAGAGCGCGTCGGCGAAGGCGTACTTCGTGATGTGGTGATACTCGCCACTCGCCAGAACGAGTCCGCCGCCGAAATCCATGCCATGCCAGGTGGGTGTGCCGGGAGGCACTCCGGTTCCCGGAACGAAGCCCGTGATCAGGATGTTATCGCGCTGATCGTAAGTACCCGGCTGCACGCCGACGCCGCCGCCACCCAAACCGGTGGGCATGCCGGTCACCATATACTTGGCGGTCCGCTTGGCCCGGTAATACAGCATCGGGTGATCCCACGGATCGACCAATGTTGCCTGATTGCCCATGGGCACGAAGAAGCCACTGTCCGTCAGGACCGCCTCGCCGTTGAGGATGCGACGTTCGTCCGTAAGGTGCTTGAATGTATCGACGCGCTTTGCGATCTGGTCTCCGACGAGGCGCCCGTAGCGCGGATGAACCGATTGCCCGGCGTTTCCGCCGGCAGCGCCCGCCGGGTAAATCGAATAGAGCCCATTTGACATGCCTGCCGGCGGGACGGCAGCATAGTTATTGCCGAAATCGTCGTACCACACGCGGTTCCCGTTGAGGTCACGGAATCCGGCCGTGCCATTCAAGTCGGCGCCGAGCAGGCCGTAAACCAGCAGCGATATGCCGGGCACGTGCTCGATCACCATGGACGTCGCGGTAGTTATGCTGCGGGGGTTCGCCAAGGCACCGTAGTGCGGCGGCGTAAACGTGGTATCCAGCAGCGAATCGCTCGCCGACGGGATATAGTCCCCCCCGATGGCCGTCTCGCCGCGGAAGGTCTCCTGACCGGTGTCGATGGCCGCGAACATGGCGCGCGTTTCGGTCTTCTTGGCCTCCTCGCGCACTTTGCTGAACGCCGGCAGCGCGATCGTGATCAGCAGCGCAATAATCGCGATCACCACCATCAGCTCAATGAGGGTGAACGCCCGATTCGTCCTTCGCGATCGATACATATCAGCACCTAAAGCCCATGCGCGGCCGCTTGCGCGCGGCGCAGGCGGCGGCCCGGTTATTCCCGCTCAAAGTTCTTGGTGTCGTCCTTGGTCCCGTACAAGCCGTCCTTGCCGGCCGAGATCAGAATGAAACGGTCCTTGTTGACCGGCTGATGCCGGAAGTGCGCTTTGGTCATCCCGAACTGGTCGATCCCGCCGATGCGATGCGCGTTGTGATCGTGGATGTAGCCCATGAACGTGTCGTGCCAGTTCTCTGGGTTGCTCTTATCCAGATCGAGACCATCGGAGGGGGTCACGGTGCCCGTAGGGGTATACTTACCGAGCGGATGGACGCCACCGCCCTCGAAGGCCCAACCCGATTCGTTCGCGACACCCGTGTGGTACCCGGTGATCCCGGCATTATCCGATTGGCGATAGATCCCTGTCTCCCCCACGCCGCCCGCATCCGGGTTCACGACGGGCAGGGTGGCCGGGGTGCACATAGCGCGGCCGACCGGATTGGCCACATAGTACAGAATGGGATGGTCATACTTATCCACGATCACGCCTTGCTGCTTGACCAGGTCCGGCCACAAAGCCGCCTCCGGAGGAGCCGTGCCCGTCAATTCGGCGACCTTCCTGAGTTGCAGAGAACTCGGATCGAGATAGGTGGGTGCCCGATCGAGCGGCAATCCAACCGGCGGCGGGATTTCTTTGTACCAGTCTTTCTCGAGCCAGTTAGGTCCGCCGTTATCGACTCCATTCGGCAGCAGGTTGCTGGGAACGTTCTTCTTGGGGACGAAGCCCTTGGCGTCCTTGCCCAGAAGGTAGCGCACCAGCCACTGCGCACCGTAGAGGCTTTGCATGCCCGTCTCGGTCTCGTCCTCGCCGCGCAGGAACTCGTTGACCGGCTGATTCGCGACGGTGTCCCAATAGGAGGGCGGATAGCCGTTGGTCGGACGGAATTCTGTTTCGTTATCGGTCCGGAATTGCTCCAGGGCTTTCTCGATCGTATTGAGCGTGGCCTTGTTGACCAGGTCTTTCGCCTGTTTGCGGGCGTTGGACATGGCGGGAAGCAGAATCGAGATCAGCAGGCCGATGATGAAGATCACCGTCAGCAGCTCGACCAGAGTGAAAGCGGCGCGACCGGTGGGCGTCACGCGGCGTCCGTGATACTGGGGGTTGAACATGGCTTGCTCTCCTGAATGGGCACAACGGTTCGGGTGCGCGCCGGATGGGCACCATCAAACCCGCATTATATCGCCAGACGCCGCACGTTACGAGCCGGGTGGCATGCTTTCACGCGAAGCGGGTAAGCATGCCCAACCTGCATGGCTAGCCGGCTGAAGCCGTGAAGCCATGCCACCCCACAACCGCCTTAGCTGCCGCTGTTCTGGCTGGAGACCGAGTTAATCAATGCCACCAGCGGCAGGAACAACGACACCACGATGAAACCCACGATGCCGCCCAGCACCACCACCATCACCGGCTCGAGCAGGCTGACCAGCGAGCCGACCAGCGTATCGACCTCGTCGTCGTAGTTGTCCGCGATCTTCAGCAGCATCTTGTCGAGATCACCGGTCTCCTCGCCGACGTCGATCATGTTGATCACGATGCCGTCGCACACCTTGGCGGCCCGCAGCGGGTTGGCGAAGGTGTCGCCTTCGCGAATGGCATCGTGCACGCTCTGCAACGCCCGGGCATAGACCTCGTTGCCCGACGTGTCGCGGGTGATGTTGATGGCCTCCAGGATCGGCACGCCCGCGTTCACCAGCGTTCCGAGCGTGCGCGTAAAGCGGGCCACGGCCGTCTTTTCGAGGATCGTCCCCAGGATCGGAATGCGCAGCAGCGTATAGTCCGACACGTAGCGCCCGCCCTTCGATTGTCGCAGCAACTTGAAGAACAGGTAGAACCCGATCGGACTGAACAAGACCACGCACCAGCCCGGCGGCGTGCCGTGCACGAACCAATCGGCCACGGAAATCAGCATCACCGTCATCTTCGG
Organism: Phycisphaerae bacterium; assembly: GCA_036505095.1. Taxonomy (GTDB): domain Bacteria; phylum Planctomycetota; class Phycisphaerae; order UBA1845; family UBA1845; genus DASXUA01. The sequence continues at coordinate 3,494 of DASXUA010000100.1, read as the reverse complement.
GAGCTGGGTGTTGAAATCGTTGAAGATATCCTTGAACTTCGGGATGACGAACACCATGATGCCGCTGACGATGGCGACGGCAAAGGTGATCACGACGGTCGGATAGATCATCGCCCCGATGACCTTCCTCTTGAGACGCTGCGCCTTTTCGAGGAATTCTGCCAGACGTTGCAGGATCACGTCGAGCACACCGCCCGTTTCGCCGGCCGCCACCATGTTGACGTACAGCCGGTTGAACGCCTTGGGATGTTTGCCGAACGCCTCGGAAAGCGTGGAGCCGCCTTCGACGTCCTCGCAAACTCCGCGCAGGATGTTCTTCATCAGGCCGGGCCGCTGCTGCTGCTCGAGAATGTTGAGACTCCGCAGAATCGGTAGACCGGCATCCTGAAGCGTCGAGAGTTGGCGGGTGAATTGGACGACCGTCTTGGTCTTGACCTTGCCGAACGAGATCGTGGTGGCTCGCTTCTTGCCACCGGTAGTGACCTTCTTCTTTCCACCTTTCTCTCGAATGCGCGTCGGGAAATATCCCAGATTGCGTATTTTACCCAAGGCATCTTCAGTATTGATGGCCTCGACCTCGTCCTTGACCTCCTGCCCCGCAGGATTCATCGCTTCATACATGAATGTCGGCATTGGTCGTCCCCATCAGTAACCCCCCACGCAAGTGGGGGGTGCCGTCAGCACGGCGTGCGTATCGGAGTGCTACACGTCACCCCGCCCTTGCGGGCGGGGTTCTGATTCGCTCTGCACCTCAGAGCCTCAGAGTCCTAGATTTCTTCCAGCACCGTTTCCTTGACGACTTCGTCTAGGGTCGTCACCCCGTCGTAGATCGCCAGCAGGCCGCTGTCCCGCAGAGTCCGCATGCCGCGCTTGATGGCTTCGGCCCGCAACACGTGCGAGGAAGCGTGTCGCATGATCATTTCCCGCATGGCGTCGTCGATCGGCATGATCTCGAAGATCGCCATGCGGCCCTTGTAGCCGGTGTTGTTGCAGTAGTCGCAACCTTTTCCATAATAGAAAATTCGATCGCCGACGTCGCTCAGATGCAACGCCAGTTCCATCAGTTGCTCCTCGGACGGACGGTATTCCGTCTTGCAATTCAGGCAGATGCGCCGGACCAGCCGCTGAGCCACGATCGCCTCGAGCGTGGCGGTGATCAGAAAGGCGTCGAGCCCGAGGTCCAATAAGCGCGCAATCGCCGAGGGAGCGTCGTTCGTGTGAAGGGTGGTGAAGACCAGGTGTCCGGTCAACGAGGCCTGGACGGCGATCTGGGCGGTTTCCAGGTCGCGGACCTCGCCGACCAGAATAATATCGGGGTCCTGGCGCAGGAAGTGACGCAGGCAGCGGGCGAAGGTCAAGCCGATATCCGACCGAATCTGCACCTGAACCAGGCCGTCGATGTCATATTCAACCGGGTCCTCGCTGGTCAGGATCTTGACGCCCGGATCGTTCAGCTCGTTCAACGCCGCATACAGCGTGGTGGTTTTGCCGGAGCCGGTCGGTCCGGTGTTGATGATGATGCCATTGGGCTTGCCGATGAGTTGGCGGACGATGGCCAATTCGTCATCGCGCAGCCCGATGCGGTCCAGGTCCAGCCGGACGTTGCTGCGGTCCAGCACCCGCAGGACGACGCTTTCGCCGAACATGGTCGGCAGCACGCTGACACGAAGATCAACCGGATTCTTGCCGACCACCAGCTCGATGCGGCCGTCCTGCGGCATGCGGCGCTCGGCGATATCCAGGCTGGACATGACTTTGATGCGCGAGGCGATGGCGACGGCGATGTAGCGCGGTGGCGGTACCATCTCGTACAGCACGCCATCGATGCGATAGCGCATCTTGAACTCGTCCTCGAACGGCTCGAAGTGGATATCGCTGGCCTTGTCCTTGATGGCCTGCAAGAGCACGAGGTTGAGCAGCTTCTTGACCGGGTTGGACTCGGCCAGCTCCTTGATTTCGTCCAGATCGATGCTGGCCCCGCGGCCCTGGAACTGGGCCAGCCGCTCGTCCGACTGAATTTCGTCGATCAGCCCGGAAATCGATTCCTGCGAGCCTTCGGGGTAATAGCGGTCGAGGGCCGTATTCAAGGCGTCAACCGGGCAGACGGCCCCTTTGACCGTGTAACCCAACAGAGTTTTGAGGTCGTCCGTGGCCTGGAAATTATCCGGCGACGCCATCGCCACGCTGAGCAGGCTGCGCTCGGGGTCGAACTCGAACGGCACGACCTTGTAGGTGCGGGCCATCTGGCCGGGAACCAGCGTGATGATTTCGGGCGGAATATCGATCTTGGACAGATCGACGGCCGCCATGCCGCACTGCGCGGCGAGCGCCAGATTGAGGTCGGGCTCCGTGACGTAACCCAGTTCGACCAGGATCGCCCCGAGCGGTCCGCGCTTCTGCTTCTGGATTTCGAGCGCCTCGTGCACCTCGTTGCGCGTGACCTTCCCCATCTTGATGAGGATGCGGCCAAGCTGCCGACCGCGCAGTTGTTCCACCGGAGGTATGCCGCCTTGTGATGTAAGTGTAGCCCTGCTCATCGATCGGCTCGGCAGATGACTCAGAGGAACTGAGAAACTGAGGGATTCTATTAGATCAACAATTTTCTGAGTTTCTCAGCTCCTCTGAGTCTAGATCGCTATTTGTTCAGCCGCGGTAGGCCCTCGGCGTCGACACCTTTTTCCTTGTCCTTGACTTTGCCTGCCACGACCTCGCCTTCCTTTTCGCCGCCGATCTCGGTCAGTTCCAATCCGCGGCGATGGGCGTCGATCTTGTCCTGCATTTCGCCCGGACGACGGCTTTTGTCGATGGACTCTTCCTCGCTGATCTGGCCGTTCTTGTAGAGCGTCCACAGGTGCTCATCCAGGAGCTGCATGCCGTATTTCTTACCAGTCTGAATGCTCGAGTCGATGCGATAGGTCTTGTTCTCGCGAATCAGGTTAGCGATGGCCGGCGTGACGACCATGAACTCGTAGGCGGCCACCATGCCCTTCGGCAACCGCGGGCAGAGCGCCTGTGACAGCACCGCAATCAGCGTCGTCGAAAGCTGCACGCGAATTTGCTCCTGCTGCTCGTGCGGGAAGGCGTCGATGATGCGGTTCACGGTGCCTTGACAGCCAGTGGTGTGGACGGTGCTGAAGACCAGGTGTCCCGTTTCGGCGGCGCGGATGGCCGATTCCATCGTCTCCAGGTCGCGCAGCTCGCCGACCAGGATCACGTCCGGGTCCATACGCAGCACGCGCCGCAGCGCCTCGGAGAAGCTCGGCACGTCGATGCCCACCTCGCGCTGATTGACGATGGATACTTTATGGTAGTGGTAGTATTCGATCGGGTCCTCGACCGTGATGATATGCCGGTCGAAGTTCATGTTGATGTAATTGACCATCGAGGCCAGCGTGGTGGTCTTGCCGGAGCCGGTCGGGCCGGTCACCAGCACCAGGCCGCGCGGCTTGTAGAGCAGCTCCCGGACGGACATGGGGATGCCGATTTGTTCGAGC
>DASXUA010000099.1:0-7035 GCA_036505095.1 Phycisphaerae bacterium | reverse complement strand
GACGGATCCGCGTTTCTCGTGGCAGGATCTGGTCACTTGGGAAACTGGCAAGCTCGACAGGACACGAGCGCGCGCTGAAGCGCTGACCTTGCAGGTGACCGTGCCGGCGCGCGATGTGCGGATCGTCCACCTCCTGCGGGAAAATCCATAACGAGCCACCGCTGGAACCTTCTAATCGCGTGTCCGGCGACGGCCTCCCAACTCTGCTGTTCCGCTGGCCGGATGCCTCGCGTCACGCCGCCGCGAATTTGACATGCCGCCGACCTCGCCGATTCTTCTCGGCGCTCATTTCGCAAAGCAGTATATAGCCGTACCGCGCACGTCACGTGTGAAGTCGGGTGCGTATTTCGCCGACGGTTGCAGCCACTCCAGGGCCGGCAGCAGAACGCATCGAACCGCAATCACCACCGTGGCGGCGGCAAAGGCCAGGGCCACGATCGTCCGGGCGTAGGCGGCCGCGGTCACCACGTTGTTGGTAGAGTATCTGCTCATTGCTTGGCCTCCCATACGGGGTTCAATTCCTGACCAGTTGCTCACGGTTCTATCGACGATCCGTCCGAGCTTGGCCCTGCTCTCTCAAGCGACGAATCCAGACGGGACTCACGGACTGACTGCAACATCCGCGCTGCTCGGGCGGATGTGAGCATGTGTCAGGCGCCGCGGAGCCCAGCAGGCGCTAACGACGAGAATGTTCACTGGAGAAAAGCCGCGTGAGCGATCGCGGCGGGTGTCGCTTGACAGTTGGAGGCCGCGGCGTGGGCCGCGGCCAGCGGAAGGCAAGAGGCAGGAGATGAAGATGAACGCTATGAACTTGAATGCGATGTTTCGGAAGTCCGGAATGCTCGCGGGCGCCATTGGGGCGGGTTTGAGTCTGCTGGCTGCGGTGGGGTGCGATTTGCGGCCCGAGCAACTCGCGGCGTTGCCCGGCAGCCCGGCCGCCGTGGCCGCAGCCGCGCAGTTGGCGACGCACGGCAGCGACGTCGTGTCGCCCGGAAGCCCAAGTGGAAGGATCATCTTCTGCTGTCCGTAGCAGACGCCCGAAGCCGCTACGGTCTGAGGAGCTCCGGTGCTCCGAGTATCGCCATCTCACCCACCCGCCGAACCCGCCGTCCCCGACAACCTGCCTTGTCCCGGACGCGGGTTCGCCGGCGGTTGACTGGCCCCGCGGGTGTGGGTAGTGTGGCGCTTAGATTTTCTTGCAATATTTAATCGAAAGGAACGGCACATGTGGCGCGATCACAAACGCATCTGGCGATCGGCGATAACGTTGTGCATCACGTGGGCGTGTTTGCAGGCGGCGTGCGTAAATAACCCGCAGCAGCCCTCCCGGTCGGCGATGAACACCCCGACGGATACATCGAATTCGTGTGGCACGGTGGCCGGCAGGTGTTTCCATTCCATTGACGTGCTGCCCGTCTTTATCACGGAGCAGGGCTACTGGGCGGTGTCCTTCAGCACAGATGGGCGCTACCGGTACGAGCAGACCGACATCTTAGAGGGTGTGTGAGATGCTGGTGCGAGAATTCCTTCTCGCACCTGGATTCGCGGGAATCCCTTCCCGCGGAATCGGCGATCGCCATGCTGCAGCCCTTGTCACACACCCTCTTAGAGACCGGCGCGTATACGTGCGATGGCAACATGATACAGGCACAACCCGACTTCCCCGGGCCGTTTTCGCGGCGGATGGGGAGCTATGATCCGAGCACGGGCATTCTGACGTGGCAATCGACGGAATATCGCTGGGAAGGACCCGGTTCTGGCCCCGGTTGCGGCATCGTTGTGGTCGGACCGCCGGCGTGCCTGGTTAACGGCAGCATGCCTGCGCCGCCCGGCCGGCCGGTGGCGCACGCGTTCTCGCCCACTTTCTCTGATTTGGACGTGGGGCTTGGGCTGGGCGGCGATTCAAGCTGCGATCCGGAGGGCGCCCCGCTAACTTATTCGTGGGTCCAGGTCGCGGGAGCTTCGGGCGTGCTGAGTGACGCGAACAGCGCGCGGGCGACCTTTGTGGCGCGGCGGGTGGGCGTGTATGCCTTCGAGCTGACTGTCAACGACGGCGTGGATACGTCCGCGCCGGCGCGGACGGCGACGCGGTTGTACGACATTGATCTGACCACGGACCCGCCTGCCGGGGCGCCCGTGGCGGTCGGCGTTGAAACCACCATCTCGTTCGCTGTCCAATACAGCGGAATCTGCGACGGCGGCGCGCTGTACGCGCAATTCGGGACAGTCAATGCGGGCGATCATAGCGGCCTAGAGGGGGTGGGGCTACCCCTCGAGAATCGACTTGGTCCGGAGGTCGAGCTACCCGCGTTTGCGGGCGACGTGGCTGTCATCGCACAGACCCCGGCTCCGGACGGGAACGTGACCGGGGCGGTGCGCTTCGTGCTTCCGGGCGAGGCTGCTGGCCGCGGCGATCTGTGCCTTTATGCCTACATTCAGTGCCCATTCAGCGCAGACTACGACCCGATCGACGTGCCGGTGCCGTTCATCCGGCCGATCCGATTGGTCGTCTTCAATTCGCCGAGGTATCCAATTGCAACTGGACCCTAGCGCGTGAGATGTCTCGAGCACTCGAGCTGACAGGGCCGCCGATAGATACCGTGAGTGAATCCCGAATCCGTCGCTTAGGAATTTGACGGTGTGGGTGCGCTGAACGGGCTCGCCGCCTCGGACAGGATTGTGGATGCGTACAGCCGATGCCGACGCCAAGGCGCTGTACTTGAAGGAGAAGAATCATGCCTAGAAATGAGACGAATGTCGCCCGCGTGTCCGCGGTTCTAATGATGAGTCTGGCATTGTGCGGGTGCAACGCGCCGATGGCCCCTCGGCCAACGGGCGGCGGTGCCGATCAGCCTTCGGCGACGGGCGGCGGTGGCGATGAGCCCCACGACTTCTCCGAGTTCACCGATTTCGAATTCTCGCAGCGGACCGTCTTCTGTCCATTATTGAACGCACCGGTCCAGGCCTCGATCCGGCGGCAGAACGGAGTCTACACGCTTGAGATCTCTCTGATCGAAGCCGGCGACCCGGCTACGGATGTCTGCGAGCAGGGCATCGTCGCGACTGATGCGCCATGCGTCACGGTGCGCGATTTGCCGGCGCGCGAATTGACGGCCGCCGAGGTGCAGCGCGTCCGCGACGCCTTCAGCAACGTGCTTATCGTTCGCGGCACGCTGCCCAGCGGTGAATGCAACGATCCATGCCGGATCATACAAGCAGGCTGGGACGGTGTCAGGGCCGCCAATGACCTCGCCGGTTGCGCGCTTTCCGGCGACCGGACGTTCAACGAGTTGGCTCCCGGCGAGGTCGATGCCCTCGTCGCGCTGCTGAATGAATTGGCCGCCGCAACACCCCCCGTTCAGGGCAGCGCCTGCGAGGCATTGGTGGCGCGCTGCTTCCGTTCGGTCGAGTTGCTGCCCGGCTTTCCGGCGGAGAATCGCATCCACTGGGTGGTGGGCTTCCGGCCGGATGGCAGCTATGACTATCAGTATTCCGATGTCGAGGAAATCGGCACCTACACCTGCGATCAGGGCCAAGTCCTTGGCCAATTCGGAACAGGTGAATTCCAGAGGCAGCGCTCGGGCAGTTTCGACTCGGCCACCGGCATCCTGCTATGGCAGGGTAACCAGTACACTGCGGACGGCAGTGCCCGTGGTTGCTACATCTCCGGCTGAAGCTGCGCGGGCGGTCAGGATTCAGCGGTCTTGCAGCCGACGGCTGGTCCAACGGAGCGTGATTAGCGCGCACGAAAGTAGCCACACCAAGGCCACGCCAGCTCCGCAAGGCACAGCGCCTGCGCGTGCCGGCATGGACATGGATGCGTTTGTATTGCTTGCGCTTGCCGAATTCGCGTTTGCCGACGCATTCTGATTCATACTGGGCACGGGCGGGGTCGGGGGCGCCGTGTCGTTTCGGTTCGGCGGCGACGGAGGAATGGGAGCCGAGCTATTGGCGTTACCTCCCGGGCCGGGACCGATCGGAGGCTCGGGAGACGTATTGATGTTGCTGTTAATGGTCGCGTTAACATTAGCATTAGCGAAAGGCGCGTTAGCATTGACGGCAGGCGCGTTCGCGTTAGTACCTCGGAAGGGACTCGGAGGAGGGCTGATACACGCGACCAAAAACGCCATCACTGTGAACACGGCCAACCACGCGCTGCGCCCTTTCATCGTTGTGCCTCCTCAATTTCGGAAAACCGCTGCTCCACCTCGCCCGCGAAGCGCGACAGCGCTGCATCGTGTCGGGCGGGGTGATCGTGCATCAGCTGCCTGGCTGTACGCCAGCGTTCGCGGGCAACGTCGCTCATCCCGTTTTCGAGAGCCGACCATCCGCAGACGAGCAAGTCCCAAACCCGGTCGCCCTCGCTTGGTGCCGTGTCCAAAGCCCGGCTGGAGTGTTCAAATGCGGCACGGTAGTCGCGAGACCGCAACTCGGCCAACGCCAACGTTCCCAACGCTTCCGGCTGATCTGGATTCACTGCGACGGCCGACTTGGCCAATGCCAGCGCGCGATTCACTGAGCGCTCGAGTCCAGCATGTTCGATCCCTAGCTCAGCCGGGGGGTGGGCCGGCGTCAGGAGAAGCCACGCGGCGTTGTTCGGCGCCCGCCAATCATTGGGGTCGAGCTCAGAGGCCTGCAGGTAGATTTCCAGCGCGCGCTGCGGACGATCCAAGCGCTCTTGAAGCTGTGCAGCTTGCAGCAGGAGTTCGCGGCGATCGCTGACGACCACATCGGGAACAGCGAGGGCACGTTCGATCGCCAAAAGGGCCGATTCGAGTTCGTGCAGCGCGATCCGGACTCGCGCTAGGGCGAACCAGGGCTTCATCCTGGCGAAGTCCGACGCGGTACTCGCCTCGTAGGCCCGTTCGGCTGCGGGCAGGTCGTGAAGCTGTTCAAGGGCGAAACCCAGGTTGAACCAAGCGGACGCCATCGTCGCTGACGCCATCGCTGGCTTAAGCGAGACCGCCCGTTGGAGTGCCGACACGGCCCCGGACCAGTCATCCAGCTTCAGGCGCGCCGTACCCACGTTGTACCAGGCCCGCGGGTCCATCGGCCGAAGCACGCGGGCGCATTCCGCATCCACACGCATTTGGCTGAAATCGCCGGTCCGAAAGTAGCGCGTGGTGCGGGCCATCAGCGCATCGAAATACTGGGGCTCGCGATCCAAAGTGGTAGTAAGTAGGTCAATCGCCTGGCGATCGTCCCCGGCCGAGAGTGCACGCAGGTAATAGTCGCGGGGATCGTCGCGCGCCAGTCGCTGGGCCTGTTCGCGAAAGCTGGCCGAGCGCGGCGGGTCGGACGCGGCCAACACCTCAGCGAGAAGGAAACGGGGCGCCGCCTCAGCCGGGTGGCGCCGCAGCGCTGCGGATAGGGCAGCTTCCGCCTCTTGGTACCGGGCCAGTGCAAGCAGGGCACGACCGTGCACTAGCGCCGCCTCCAAGTTCTCCGGCGCTGCACAGAGAACCTTACTCGCGTGCTGCACAGCCTCCGCATAGCCACCCTGATCAAAGCACGACTGCGCGTCGCTGACGAGCTTGCGCAGCTCTGCACTCCGGGCGCGCTCGGACCAACGCCAAGCTGCCTCAGCGAAGTACGCCGCGACCGTCATCAGAGCGACGATCGCACCTACCGTGACGACGCGCCGGCGGTGTCGCGCAACTAGCTTGCGAAGCACATAGAGCCCGCTGTCGCGGCGAGCTTCGATGGCGTCGCCGGCCAGGTAACGCGCCAGGTCCCTGGCCAGGTCGCCGGCGCCTTGATAGCGCCGTTCGCGCTCCTTGGCGAGGGCCTTCAGCACAATGGTCTGCACGTCGTCGTCGATCGGACATTGGCCGGGGCGGAGCTTGCGCTCGGAGCGCGCGGTCACACCGGAGTCGGATTTCCAGGCGCGGCTCGGCGGCGTGGGCGGAGTGTCCTTGATGTGACGGAGCACTTCGTCGAGTTGGCCGACGACGGGGTAGGGGTAGTGGCCGGTCAGCAGCTCGTATAGGATTACGCCGAGCGCATACACGTCGGTGCGCGTGTCGATGTGGTCCGGGTTGCCGCGGGCCTGCTCCGGGGACATGTATGGCAGCGTGCCGACGACCTGGCCGGTCATGGAGACCACCGTCTCCACCGGCCCGGCCTGCTTGGCCAGGCCGAAGTCGAGGACTTTTGGCGCGCCGTCCGAATCGACCAGAATGTTTGATGGCTTCAGGTCACGGTGGATCACGCCTTTCTGATGCGCGTATTGCACGGCCTCGCAAACTTGGCCGAACAGCTTGAGTGTTTGCTCGAGCGTGAGTTGGTTGTCACGCACGTAGTCGCGCAGCGGCACGCCGCGGACGTAGTCCATGGCGAACCATGGGATGCCCGCCTCCCGACCCTCACCCTGGCCCTTTCCCTGGAAGGAAGAGGGAGTGATACCGGAATCGAAGATGGTGACGATGTGGGGATGCTTGAGCTGCGCGACCATCCCCACTTCGCGCTCGAAGCGCTTCTTCGTCGAAGCTGAGGCGAACGGCCCCTCCAGCAAGACCTTGATGGCTACCTTGCGCTTGGTAGCTTTCTGAATGGCCTGATAGACGACCCCCTGCCCGCCGCGATGCAACTCACGGATCATCTCATAGCCCACGATCTCCACGTGCGGCCGGTACGGCGGCGTGAAAGCTTCGGTCGGCTCGCCCGACGGGGCTGCGCGATGCGCCGCCTCGCGGGCGCCGCGAACGAGCCGTTCATCGCGCGTACCCGGCGCCGCCTCGTTAGTGTTCGTCTCGTCTGGCATGGCTCAGCCCTTCATCCAACTCTCTTCCCGACAGGAGAGGTCTTTCCGCATCGGCTAGCCCGGCGTGCTCATGAACCGTGACGCCGATGCGAGCAGCTCGCGCAAGCGATCATGCGCGCGCGAGCGCAGCATGTAGACGGCGCCTTCGGAGCGGCCGACGGCGGCGGCGACCTCGGCTACTGATCGGCCTTCCAGGTCGTACATCCGCACGACCTTGGCATAATCCGCCGGCAGTTTTCCGATCGCGGCTGCCATTTCGCGGCTGATCTCGT
>DASXUA010000098.1:0-6870 GCA_036505095.1 Phycisphaerae bacterium | reverse complement strand
GGCGCTGGCCGATGCACTTAAGCCCTTCGGACTGCGCGGGCAACGCTGCTTGATGCTGCGGTCGAACCTGGCGCGGTCCGCGCTGCGCGAGGGGCTGGTGGCGGCCGGGGCGGAGTGCGATGATATTGCCATCTATCGCACGGGCCGGCCGGCGAATCTGCCGGCTCACGCGCGGCAGATGCTGCTGGCGGGGCAGATCGACTGGGCGACCTTCACTAGTTCCTCGACGTTCGTTAATTTGATCGCGCTGCTCGGGCCCGATGCGGAGCGCGCCTTGGGAGCGGTCAGGATCGCCAGCATTGGGCCGATCACGTCGAAGGCGATTCGCGCGGCCGGGTGGCAACCGACGGTGGAGGCGGCGGTCTACACGGCTGATGGTCTGATCGATGCCATTCTGAACACCAGCGGAAGGTCGAACCTATAGGCGCCAACGACTGCTATGCGGTAGCGACTGATCTGGGCTACTATCTCGGCCCGATGCTGGCGCTAACTTTCGATGTGCGGCCCATTCGCTGGACTCTCTGTCGAGCCATCGGTGCATTCTCCGCCTCCGTGTATTCGTCACGCCTTTCGGGACTCCAACTGCGCGAGGTGCCCGTGCCGGACTTGCCCGGTCCGGAATGGGTGCGGCTGAAAACGATCTACGGCGGCATCTGCGGCACGGACCTGATGTCGATCTTCCAGCGGAACCACCCGGCCACGATGCTGCGCGCCTTCAGCAGCTTTCCGGCTGTACTCGGGCATGAGAATGTAGCGACCATCGAGCAGTGTGGGCCGGCGGTGAGCGACTTTCGGCCCGGCGAGCGCGTCTGCGTCGAGCCGTCGCTTTCGTGTGTGCCGCGCGGCATCGACCCGCTGTGCGGCGCCTGCGCGGGCGGCACCTTCAGCGTCTGCGAAAACACCGCGGGTGGAACCCTCCCGGCGGGGGCCATCATTGGGATGAACTGTTTCACCGGCGGAAGTTGGGGGCCGTTCTTTGTTGCGCACAGCGCGCAGCTTCATCGCGTGCCCGACGGCATCGACGACCGCACGGCCGTTCTGGTGGATCCGATCGCGTGCGGGCTGCACGCGGTCCTGCGGCGCCGGCCGGCGGACGATGAGCGCTGGCTGATCATCGGCGGCGGCATCATTGGTCTGGCCGTCGTGGCCGGCATCCGCGCGGTCGGCTCGCGCGCGCATGTGACGGCCATTGTCCGACGCCGGGAACAGGCCGAACGCATGTCGGCCTTCGGCGCGGATGATACCTTGACGATCTCGGCGCGCGCGTCGAGTGCCGCGCGCTATGACGCCGTGGCTGCGCACGTCGGCGGCCGACGTATCCCCATTGTTTTCGGGAACCAGGCGTTCGTTGGCGGATTCGACGTCGTCTATGATTGCGTGGGCACCGGCCGCAGCCTCACCGACGCCATGAAATTTACGCGGGCACGCGGCACGGTGGTCGCAGTTGGCACGTCGCAGATCGGCGTGGTTGAAACGACGCCGCTGTGGTTTAGTGAACTAACGCTGCTGGGTGCGTCGGGGCGGCAGATCGAGGACTTTGAAGGCCGGCGCCAGCATACGTATGAGATCGTGTTCGACCTGATCCGCGCCGGCCGGCTCAGGCTGGACGGGCTATTGACGCACACCTTTCCGATCCGCGACTATAAGGCCGCGCTGCATTTGTTAGCCAGCCGCGGCCGACGCGGTGTGGTCAAAGCCGCCTTCAGGCATGAGTGACGGCCATGTACCGCGTGACGGTTGAAGCGAGCTTCTCGGCCGCGCATCGCCTGTGGCTGGCGGACGGTTCCTACGAGCCGGTGCACGGGCACGATTGGTACGTCACGGCGCGCTACGCCGGCCAACGGCTGAACGCGCAAGGATTGCTGGTCGACTTCATTCAGTTGCGGACCGCGCTGCGCGACGTGGTCCGGTTGCTGGATCACACCGATCTGAACGCGAATCCGCTACTGGCCGGCCGAAACCCGTCGGCCGAATGTGTCGCGCAGGCCATCTACGAGAACCTTGCCACGGCACCTGGCGGAGCCCTGTTGACCTCCGTGCGCGTCACCGAGGAGCCGGGCTGCGCTGCGGAATATCTGCGCGACGAATAGCCGCCTAACAGGCACAGAAACGCGCACCACCCGACCCCCCAATCTTTGCGCCACTTGCGCCGTTTCGTGGCCATCCTGAACCCTCAATCCTGAGCCCACCTCTCGTATGGTTCAGCTTTCCGCCTGCGGTTGACCCTTGACACGCCGCGGGCGAATGCCCGCATCGCGAAGCGACGCATGCCGCGGCGCGACATGCGGCGTGTCAAGGGTTGACGATAGCTACATACGCTCGCTACCATTCTGCGGAGAGCCGCGGGTCTGAAGCGCGAGCGAAACGATATGGGCATCCTCATCTGCCAGAACTGTCAGAAGGCGCCGGCGACGGTGCACCTGACCGACATCATTCCGCCCCACGGCGAGAAGCGCGAGCGACACCTCTGCGACACCTGCGCAGTCGAGGAAGGCATCACCACCAAGCAGCACGAATCGGTGCAGAACGTGCTGCAGGAGTTCATCAAACAGAAAGCCGGCATACAGGAGATCGCCCAGGTGACCTGTCCGGAATGTGGGATCAGCTTCCGAGAGTTCCGTAACCAGGGTCTGCTGGGTTGCTCCAACGATTACAAGGCCTTCGACAAGTATTTGACCCCCTTGATCGAGCGGGCGCACGACAACGCCACCCACCATATCGGCAAGGTGCCGGCACGGGCCGGCAGCGGGGTGAAGCGGCAGGACGGGCTTTCGCGGCTCAAGCGGGAACTGGAGGACGCCATCGAATCGGAAAACTACGAACGCGCCGCCCGCCTGCGCGACCAGATCAGGACGATGGAGACGTAGCGCCGGCCTATGGGGATCAACGACCTCACCAACGGAATCGGGGCGTGGCTATCGGGCGAGGGACCGCTGGCGGACGTGGTGATCTCCTCGCGCATCCGGCTGGCGCGCAACCTGGCCGGTTACAACTTCCTGTCGCGGGCCAGCGAGTCTGAGCGCCGCAAAGTCTACCGCAACCTCAGCGACTGCATCGCCGAAAGCGGCGTCGGGCAGGACTGTTTTTTCATCGACATGGAACAACTCGGCGAGATCGACCGCCAGCTTCTGGTCGAGCGGCACCTGATCAGCCGGCAGCTCGCCGAAGCGGAGGGCAGCCGCGGCGTGGCCATCTCGCGCACCGAGACCCGCTCGCTGATGATCAACGAAGAGGATCACCTGCGCATTCAGGTGCTGCGGAGCGGCTTGCAGCTCGAGCAGCTCTGGACCGAAATCAACGACATCGACGATCAGCTCGAGCAGGCAGTCGACTTCGCCTTCGACTCAAAGTTCGGTTACCTGACCGCCTGTCCAACGAACGTGGGCACCGGCATCCGCGTCTCCGTGATGCTGCACCTGCCGGCGCTCAAGCTGACTCAAGAGATCGAGAAGGTGTTGCGGGCGGCCAAGGACATGCACTTGGCCGTGCGCGGCCTCTATGGCGAGGGTACCGAGGCCATCGGCGACTTCTTCCAGGTCTCCAACCAGACCACGCTGGGCGTCAACGAAGAAGAACTGGTGCGCGAGTTCTCGCGCAACGTCATCCCGAAAGTGGTCGAATATGAATCGGCGGCGCGCGAAATGCTGGCCAAGGAGCGCACGCACCAGCTTGACGACAAGATCTGGCGGGCCTTCGGCACCTTGCAGACCGCCCGCACGATGAGCAGCGAAGAGACGCTGTTCCATCTTTCGCACGTCCGCATGGGCGTCAACATGCGCCGCTTCGACCGCACCGACCTGCCCACGGTCAACGAACTGTTCCTGCGCTGTCAGCCGGCCCACCTGCAGAAGATGATTGGCGAGCGTCTCGACGGCGAACACCGCAGCATTGCCCGCGCCGATTACCTGCGTCGTCGCTTGTCATCGAACAACTGATTCGGCGGGCCGCGCGCATGCGAGACTCCGTTCTCGCACGCCGGTCGGGTGACGCAAGTCCGGAACCGCACGCCGAGGCACTTGTGAAGTACAGCGCCTGCCGGACCCGGTCCGTTACGGCTGGCTACCGAATACGCTATCGAGAATCTCCAGGCACAAGGCTGCGCCGACGCCGTCGACCGCACAGGCTGCCTGCGTGCTGATGTAAATCTGCGCGATCTGCTCAAGACTCAGGCCGCTCCCTGCATCGCCGCCGCCCGGCGCGGCGCTGTCGCCGCCGCCCATCTGCGGGGCGCTGCCGCCGCCCCCGCCGCCTTCGGTCCCGCAGGTAATACAGGGGACAACGTTCACGCCACTCCAAGGCTGGGTCGTGCTGGTTCCGTTGAGCAACTGGTACAAGCGCGAGTAATCAACGGTATTGACAGTTCCGCTGCGATCGATGTCGTACCGCGCCAGGTTTTCGGGAAGATTGGCCGTGCCGTTGTTAAGCGCGTTGATCAAAGCCAAAACGTCTTGCGTATTCGGCGTGCCATTCATGTCCACATCGCCGGGCAATGACTTATACTCCAGCGCCAGCGTGCTGGAAAACGTGATGCGCGTACACGCGCCGGCCGGGATCGGGGGGTCGAGTGTGATCTGCCACTCGGACTGGTCGCCGGCACCGGTGACTTCCTTTACCTTCGGGCACGGCGTTGCGCAGGGGGTCGTACCCGTGTAACTACAGTTGACGCCGATGTCCGCGGCTGTCAGCGTCACCGGAGCGCTGAACTTGACTGTGATCGGACCGTAGGCAACTGGGCCCTCGCTCGGCGTCCCCTCCGAGCCGATGCCCTGCGTCAGGGTATTAGGCCCCGGGTACGGCCCCGTCTGCAACACGTCCACGAACGCGCCGGGAGCATAGGGATTAGCCGTCGGCGGGTTGGCGATCACGATGCTGGTGCCCGCGGGCACGCCCTGGCTCAGGTGCACCCAGTGAGCCTCCGACGGCAGCCGGCCTTCCTCAGCCGGAGCGCCGGGCAGGTCCTTGGCGACAAACAGCATGTAGTATCCCGGCGGCGCCTCGGCGCCCGTATCGGGCGCATGCACACACAGCGTGCGGGCGCCGACGGCTGTGGGATAGAGTTCCATCGAACGCTGATCATGATCAAATGAGTGTGTAGCAGAGCCCGGTCTTATCAACCTGACCTTTTTGATCAAGGCAGCCTCATCCGCGGTCAGCGTGAGGGTGAAGTCCTCGCCGTAGTGAATGGAGCTGGTCGTGGCGCAGGCCGCGATGCCCGGGCGCGGATGTTGCGCATCAGTAAAGAAATAAGGCGGTTTATAGATCTGGTACTTGCGCTGGTCCGTACACCCAGGAGGACTTTCCCCTCCCGCGATGAAGACTGCGCCCGACGGGAGAAGGACGCATGAAGCGTGATAAGTCCGCTCCGCAGCCATCGGCGCCATGACATTCCAGGTGTTCTGTGCGGGATCATAGATCTCCGGTGCCAACACGCTGATGAAGTTGCCTGACTGTTGATCGAGATAGAACCCGCCGACCGCCATAACACCGCCGCTTGGCAAAGCCACGAAGTAGAACTCGGTCCGGGAGAAATTCATGGGCCTGAGAGCACCTGGCGGCGGTGGGTCCGCCCAGAGAGGCGTCCAGCCCGGAGTTCCGGCGTTCAGGTCGATACTGGTCACGTCGTCAGAGTAGATGCCCGCGCCGTGTGTGCCGCCGCCCTTCATGATGGTGTTCTTTCGGTACATCACGGCGCATTGACCGATGACGGGCGAGTTGAGCGGACTGACCCAGCCTGCTTGGCCGGGCGGATCGATGACGAGTTTGCGGGTCTGGCTCGGGCTCGGGTCGTAGCATTCCACGACGTCGGAGAACCCAGCCTGGAATAGGCTTCCGTCGCTGAGCTGGAACATGGTCGGGTAATACCCCAGAATGAACTCATTGGCGCCGCCGCTGCAGTCGCCGCCGAGGCAATTCGGAGGCGGCAGGTTCAGACGGTACTCTGCGCTGTACAGCGGCTGCCAAGTCCAAGTGGACGGCGCCCCCGACGAGGGCACGAGGACCACGGGGACGTTCGCATTCCCGTCGTCCAGGCTTGGAGACGACGGGCTAGGGCCGCAGCCCTCTATTCCCTCAGTGATCAGAACGCGCCCATCCCCGACGAGTGTGACGGTAGGGTAGAATCGACGCACCACCTTTACGGCGTTGCCGTAGAACCATTGCTCGTCGGGGCCTGCAATCCAAGCCGCATTGCCAACTTGCGACGGGTCATATACGGTCGTCGATATCCAGCTCGGTAGGCCCAGACCGCCGCGAAAAATAACTCTGCCATCTGATATTTTAGTGTGACCAGAACAGAAGAGATCATGCGGGAATGGCTGAGGCTGATTCGGAACTCCCGCATAGCGGATGCTCCCGTTGGGACTCGTGCTCGTGGGATCGACGAGCACCGCGCCCGGGCGTAGCGACGAGGGCGTGTGCTCCACGCATAACACTAAGCCAGTGTGGAGCATGATCGAATGAATAGGCTGCATGCAGGCTCCGCCGGTCGGATCGGGTGGATCCCCCGGCAGAACGGTGTTGACCGCGATGGGCACCAGCGGCCCCCATTCGCCGCAAACGCTGGTGCCGCCCGTGCACTCCTGTGCGAGAGAAACTCGACTCAGAGCTGCGAAGGGGCTCAGCATGAGCACAAGAAAAATCACCGACTTGAGGTTGAGGTTCACAACTTTTCTCCTTGGAAAAACGTGATGTTGGGCCAGGGCTCCCGCGCGAGAGGCGCCCCAGCGAGCGTTAGCCCGGATTATTCATGACCGCCTGTTGGCAGGGTCGCGGGCGTATGCGACGGCGGGTGGCTGGGTGTTGTGTTGCCGCCGCATCGGCTGAGCGCAGAGTACCCCCTTTCCCCCGAGCCGGAACCGTTTTTGTAGAGGT
>DASXUA010000097.1:0-3809 GCA_036505095.1 Phycisphaerae bacterium | reverse complement strand
CGGCTCATGGTATGGTCCGGGCGCCGCGGTGTGGGATGCCGCATCCGGCGAACGCGTGGCGGATCTACCGCTTGCGGGAATGTCGCACATCGAATTCAGCCCGGATGGCGCCTGGCTCGCAACGAGCGATGTGGAAGCCGTCCGCGTGTGGGCGACCGGCACATGGCGCCAGGCCCGGCAATCATTGCAAATCGTCTCGTTGCTAGGCTTTTCGCCAGACGGGCGGCTCCTGGTCGCGGCGCCGGATCGGACACGCATTCGCCTGATCGACTTCGCCACGCTCGAAGAGGTGGCGACGCTCGAGCCGCCCGAAAGCTACTATACGACAGAATGTGCGTTCAACCCGGACGGGACGCTGCTGGCGCAATTCACCAATCGCAATGGCGTCGTGCACCTGTGGGACCTACGCCAGATCCGCGCGGAGCTAGCCACGATCGGCCTCGACTGGGACCACCCGCCGTATCCGTACTCCGCGCGCGACACGCCCGTACCGTGGCAAGTTTCCATCGATCCCGGTCCTGGAGGCTTAGAGCAGCCATGAGCCGCCTGCGCGCCTGGCTGCAGTTGATGCGGATCGGAAATGTCTTCACGGCCATCGCCGACGTGCTGGCCGGCGGGCTGTTCGTTGGAGCGGTCCCAAACGATCTGCGACGGCTGTGGGTGGCGGCCGGGGCTTCGGCGCTGCTCTACACGGCCGGGATGATCCTGAATGATGTCTTTGATATTCGAAAGGATCGCAGCGAGCGGCCGACCCGACCGCTTCCCTCCGGCGCGGTGCCGCTGCGATCGGCCGCGATCGTGGGCGCGGCCATGCTGCTCGCCGGCTGGGCCATCCTGGCGACGCTGCAACTTTCGACTGCACTCGCCGGAACGGCACTCGCCCTCGCCATCGTTGCTTACGATGGCGCTGTCAAGAACACGCCGGCCGCCCCGGCCATGATGGGTCTTTGCCGTGCTCTGAATCTGGCGCTCGGCATGTTGATTGTGGGGACGCCCTGGCGCTGGCCACAGTACACGGCCGTCAGCTTGATGTGGTTGTACATCGCGTCCGTCACGCTCTTCGCCCGCCGCGAGGCGGGCGTGTCTACACTCGTACGGCTCGCGGTTGGATCGGCCGGGGTCGGGGCGGCGATCGTGGGAGTTGCGCTGATCGCGCTGCTGCACCCAGCGCGCGCGACAGCACCGTGGTTGGTCTGGCTGGCATGTGCGGGCCTGTTGCTGCTGCTCGCGATTCCGGCCGGGCGCGCGCTGCGCTCGCGCGCTCCGCAGAATGTGCAAACGGCGGTCATAAGCTTCATCTTCGGACTGGTGCTGTTCGACGCACTGCTGGTGCTGATCGCGCGCGGACCAGCGCTGGCGCTGGCGACAGCCGCATTGATCGTTCCGACTATTGTGATCGGTCGCTGGATTCGTCCGACATAGAATCGGCGCTGCCAGTCCGCGTACGGGTGGCGTAGTAGAGAACCGTTCCCAGAATCATGCCTGCAAGATAGCCATACCCGCGTGGCAGCCCCGCTGCCAGTACACCAACCAGCAGCACGATCATGAACGGTTTGCGCGCGACGGCTGCGTCGCGCACCAGCAGCATCAGCGTCAACGCTTCGAAGAGCAGCACGATTCCCAGAATGGGCTTGGGGAATACCTCAACAACTTGCGCGAAGCTGCCGCTGAAAAACGCGCCGAGGACAATGTAGAACGATCCGTAGATGATCACCGAGCCGCCCGTGCGTCCGCCGAAGGCGTAATGCCCGGCCATGCCGCCTGAGCCGTGGCAAGTCGGGATGCCGCCGAAAAACGGGTTCACGAGATTCATCAGCGCATACGTCAGGCCGATGCGCCGCACCGTCAGAGGCCGTTCGGGGAAGAGGTCCTCGGCCACCTGTCGCGTGGCCAGGATCGAATTGCCCAGCGAGAGCGGAATTTGCGGCAGGGCCAGCAGAACGAATCCGGCCAGCACGTCGTTCCACGTTGGCAGGTGTAATTGCGGCAGCCGCAGCCCGACGCCGCGCGCGATGGAAACTGGATCGATTTTGAACGCAACGGCATACGCGATCCCGAGGGCTATGATCAGCAGGGCCGGTGGGACACGCCGATTTCCAAGTAGCGTCAGGGCGATAACGAAGGCCAGGCCAGCGAGTATGTAGCCGCTGGTACCATCGGCCGGCACGAATTGCCGCAAGGCGATGTCGGCCAGCATTAGCCCCAGCCCGAGCTGGATGCCGCGCACCACAGTTTTCGGGATGGCCCGCGCCAGCCACTCGATTAGCCCGGTCGCGCTCAGCAGGAACATCACAACGCCGATCGCCAGACCCGCGCCCAACAGCGCCTCGGCCGTGATCGGGTGAGGGCTCTGGGCAGACGCGATTACCAGCGTCGCCATGGCCTTCAGCGGCTGGACTGGCATCGGCATGCGGTACATCAGACCGGTCATGATCTGCAGCAATCCGAACATGATCAGAGCGCTGGCGCCGTCCATTCCGGTGGCCAGGATGATCGCGAGAATCAGCGGCAGATCAGTGCCGATGTCGCCGAAGGCACCGGCCAGTTCGTTGCGATCGAAGCGGATGCCCGTCCACGGCCCGCGCGCCAAGGCCTCGGTCTCGACGTGTTGCCCTATTGCCATCGGGCCGCGAGTATAGCGTACCGCGGCCGAACTGCGGTACGAGAAGGAGTGGGCTCTTGCCTTTCAGCGACCTACGTTCGTTCGTCGAGGAACTGGAGCGCCGCGGGCAACTCAAGCGCATCGGCGTCGACGTCGATCCGCTTCTCGAGATCAGCGCGATCGCGGATCGCGTGAGCAAGATGCCGGCCGTTGGCGATGCGCGGCCGCCGACTACCGATCCAGTTCACGGCCGGCGCGGTGGAACAGGGCTGCTGTTCACGAATGTAAAAAGCTCGAAGATTCCGGTCGGCATCAATCTTTTCGGCAGCTATGAGCGCGTGCGGATCGCGCTGGGCGTCGACAGCTTCGAGACGCTGGCGCAGCGCGTGCAGCAGATGGTCAAGCCGGAGATCCCGACTACGCTGCTCGAGAAGATGAAGAAGCTGCCGGAGTTAGTGAAGATGGCCGGCTTCGGACCAAAGATCGGCAAGCGCGGCATCTGTCAGGAAGTCGTACATACCGATGATGCCAATTTGTTCGACTTGCCGATCATCCAATGCTGGCCGCGCGACGGCGAATCTGGATACTGCGGCAAGCCCGCCGGCGTCGCGGAAGGAACCGGGCGCTACATCACCTTCGCCGGCATCTATACCAAAGATCGCGACACGGGCGAGCGAAACGTTGGCATGTACCGCGTGCAGGTGTTCGGGTCGAAGCTCGCGGCCATGCACTGGCACATGCATCACGACGGGCCCCGGCATCATCGCAAATACGTGGAGCGTGGCGAGCCGATGCCGCTGGCGATCGTACTGGGCGGCGAGAGCGTGCTGCCTTACGCGGCCACTTGCCCGCTGCCGCCCGACGTCAGCGAGCTTCTTTTTGCAGGGTTCCTCAACGGAACCGGCATCGAGCTGGTGCCCTGCCGCACGATCGAGATGGAAGTGCCGGCTAACGCCGAAATCGTGATTGAGGGGCTTGTGGATCCCAAGGAGAAGCTGATCGAAGGTCCCTTCGGCGACCACACCGGCTTCTACTCGGCGGCGGACTGGTATCCGGCGTTCCACGTCACGGCCATCACGCATCGCCGGGACCCAATCTATCCCACCACGATCGTCGGCAAGCCGCCGATGGAGGACTATTACCTCGGCAAGGCCACCGAGCGGATTTTCCTGCCGCTGCTGCGCATTCTGATCCCCGACATCATCGA
>DASXUA010000096.1:0-5971 GCA_036505095.1 Phycisphaerae bacterium | reverse complement strand
GCACCGGACCAGTGAACGGTCAGGACATCGCTCGACTCGCGCAGTTGCTCAACGGCGCACAATCACCGCAAGCGTTCAGCGGCGCGACGGTGGCCGACTGCCCGTAGCGTGGCCTTGGATTCGCGCCGTTGCCGTGCGGGTCTGTTATGGCGGAGTCGGGTGCGACAACTGCATCGGCGCTTCAACAATCGGGCGGAAGCGCGCCGCGATCCTCACGGTTTCGGCGCCACGCCGATGTCGGCGTCGTGCTGGCGCTGGTGCTGGGGTGGGTGGCCTGGCTGGGGCCGCGCGTGCTGCGCGAGCGGCCCGTAGCGCACGATACTTTCCGCGACGCGGCAGCGGTCCACAATGTGCTCGCCGGTCGCTGGTTTGAGGACCCGGCGACCAACGGGCTGCAATATTGGTATGCACCCGTATCGGCCGGGATCATCAGTCTGATCTGTCGCCTCAGCGGCGCGGAGCCGCTCGGCGCATACAGCCTCAGCATTCTCTTTTGGAACGTCTGGCTGGCGCCTTTGCTCTATTTGTTGCTTCGGGTCTGCCGCGACCGGCCTACCGCGCTGACCGGCGTGCTTTGCGTTTGGTTGGGGTCACGCTGGTGGAACACTCACGCGGCGCAGCCGCAACCTTCGATCCAAGGCGTCGTATTCGTGCTGCTCACGCTGCTGTTGTGGAGTTTCGGGAGACAGCGCTCGCTCGGCTGGGCCGGCCTGGTCGGAGTGAGCCTGGCGCTCTGCACATGGCACCATCCGATCTGCGGCCTGGTTACGGCGGCCGCGATCGGCGGGCATGCCCTGCTCATCTTCGCCGATCCTCGGCCCCCGATCCGCGCGGAGCGCGCCCGAATGGCGCGACGGCTGACGGTGGTGGCGGTCGTCGGCGGCCTGCTGGTCGCGCCCTTGGCATGGCATCTGCTGAGAACCCCGCACATCAATCTGGCGCCGATTAGCTACGTCGCGCCGGAGTTCCGCAACCCGCTTTACGCCCGCATGGCGCGCGCGCCGCTGGTTCCGATCATCGCCATTCTGGGTGCGTGGCTGGTATGGCGGTGCCATCTGGCCGCAGCCGGCTGGCTGCCATGTCTGGCGGCGATCGGCCTGTTGGTCAGCTTGCCGGGTCATCTCAGGTCCGGTCCGCTGCGCGACCGGTTCGTGCTTCTGCCGCACGAGTTTCAGTGGCACGCGGAGCTTGCGCTCGGGGCATTGGCGGGGTTCGGCGTGATGCAGTTCGCGCGCGCCACGGCGCATCTGGCGAAAGACCACCAACTTCAAGTCGGGTGCGCGGCATGGTTGGGGCTTGTCGGCGTAATGCTTGGTCCTGAACTGGCCCGGCTGCCCGGCCGAATCAGTATCCATTGGCATGACGCGCGCCCGTCAGCGGCGGGTGCCGAAGCGGCCCGTTGGATCAAGCAGCATACGCAGATCACGGATGTTTTTATTGCCGAACCGGATCATAGCTACTTCGTCATCGGTGCGCTCACCGGACGCAAGATTTTCGCGCCCGATCCGGCGCACTGCAATTTCGCGTTCGACGCGCAGGCGGCCTTGCGCGATCTTAAAGTCGTCTTCGCCACGCCCGACCGTGATGAGTTATGCGCCATCCTCGAGCGGCGTCACGCTGACTTTGCCCTGCTGGGTCCAAACCGCGCAGACCGC
Organism: Phycisphaerae bacterium; assembly: GCA_036505095.1. Classification (GTDB taxonomy): domain Bacteria; phylum Planctomycetota; class Phycisphaerae; order UBA1845; family UBA1845; genus DASXUA01. Next base: position 4,316 of record DASXUA010000096.1, on the reverse strand, counting down.
GCCGTCTTATGGCAGACTTGGGGTGTGGCCGAGGTGGTCTTTCGTAGCGCGGACGGGACTTTGGTCATTACGCGATTCAGCCTGCAAAATATTCTACCGCGTTCCTGAAGATCCGCAGACCGTCCGGTTCGGCACCCGGCGCGCGGCGTGTCCAGAGCGGATGTTGCGTGCGGTCGATGTGGCGCTCGGGGTGCGGCATCAGGCCGAAGACACGGCCGGTGGCGTCGGTGAGGGCGGCGATGTCGTCGAGACTGCCGCTCGGATTGGCCGGATAGCCGGCCGGACTTTCGCCGCCAGCCCCCACATAGCGCAGCGCAATGCAGTCGTCGCGGCGCAGACGCTCGGCCGCCTCGCCATCCGCCGTCACCACGCGGCCTTCACCGTGAGCGACCGGCATCTGGAGGCTGCTGATGCCGGCGACGATTACGCAACGGCTGCTCGCCGGAACCATCCGCACCCAGCGATCCTCAAAGCGCGCCGATTCGTTGGCGACAATCGAGACCCTGGCGCGACCCCAATCGCCACCCGGCAATAGCCCGGCCTTCACCAGCACCTGGAAGCCATTGCAGATGCCGATCAACAATCCGTCACGGTCGACCACACCGCGCAGCGCATCCTCCAGCCGCAAGTGAAGCTGCTCGGCCAGAATCTTGCCGGCGCCCAGATCATCACCGTAGCTGAAGCCACCGGGAATGGTCACGACCTGAAATTGCTCGAGTCGCTGCGGGTCTTCCATTAGCTCGCGCACATGCACAAGCTGCGCTTCGGCCCCGGCCACGCGCCAGGCGTGCACCGTCTCCCGGTCGCAATTGATCCCGGCCGCCCGGATGACACAGACATTGAGCATAATCAGAACCCGGCACGCGAGTGCCGGGGGCCAAGACACCAGTCGGGGTTGTGACCCGGCCGCGCGTGCCTTTGGAGTATAGGGCCAATACCGATGGACTGCACGGTCGCGCACCGCTAGAATGTCGCGATGCGAGCCGCTGATCTGTACAAGCGCCTTGACGACCAGCCTTTCAAGCCGTTCCGAATCCATTTATCCGATGGCACCAAACTCGACGTGTCCAATCCGGGTATGATCATCGTGAGCCGGAGCAGTGCGATCATTCCCACGGAGTTCGAGCAGGATGAAGAGGGCTACCGGCTCGTGAAGAATTGGCGCACCATTGCCCTGCGGCACATCGTGCAGTTCAGCGATCTGTCCGACTCGGTCAATGGACGCCGCCGCCGCCGCAAGTAAGCCGTGCGAAAACCTGGGTTCATCCTGATGATCTGTTCTGCAGTCGTATCACGTCACAAGTCCGTTGCGTGCTGATGTGCCACAGCCAAGTCGGCGATCGACAGGCCCACGAGCACCTCGCGTCCTTGCAGGATGACTAACTGCGGCTCCTGCGTGACCTCACCGATGATGGTCCATGCCAGCGGAAGCTGCCAATCGCTTGCGCTGTCGTGTAACTCCAGGACATAAGTTGTGAGCGGTTCGCCGAAGAGGGCTTCCTCGACTTCGCCGCCGGAGACGAGCGCAGAAATATCGATGCGCATCCCGAGGCCGCCGGCGATGCACATCTCGGCCAGCGCGGCTGTCAGGCCGCCGTCGCTGACATCGTGAGCGGCGGCAATTGCACCGCGGCGGATCGCATCCGCGACGGTCTGATGCAGCTTGCGCGCCTGTTCGAGGCCGAAGCGCTCCGCAGGACGTGAAGCGATCGCGATGCGATTCCCCGGCCGCTTCAGATCGGCCGTCACGCAGCGACGCGCTTCCTCGACGATCCCGAGTGCGCTGATCAGCAGTGTCCCGGGAATCGAAATTCGTTCAGGCAATCCACAGCGCCGCGCCTCGGCGGCCGTTTGCGTGAACTGGTTGTTGAGCGAATCCTTGCCGGAGATGAACGGCAAGCCATACGCGACGGCCGCATCGTGCGCGCCCTGACAGGCCCGCACCAGCGCGCCCAGCGCATGCGGATCATCCACTCCGCCCCAGCAGAAATTGTCGAGAATCGCGGTTCGATTTGGGTCGGCCCCGACGCAAATCGCGTTGCGCAGCGCCTCATCGACGGCCGCGACCGCCATTAGATACGGATCGTAGTCTGACAAATGCGGTGCGAGACCGAGGCCCAGCGCCACCGCGCGATAACTGTCGAGCCGCGGACGCAGCACGGCCGCATCCGACGGTCCGGCACCCGGGCCGCACAAGGGTTTCACTACGCTGCCACCCTGCACCTCGTGATCGTAGACGCGGATCACCCGCTCCTTGGAGGCAATGTTCGGATGCGCGAGCGTCGCCAGGAGCTGCGAAGCAAACTCTCCGCACGGCGTTCCCAGCTCCCTGTCCCTAGTAGCGAGAGGGCCGGGGTGAGGGTATGCGACGCTTCGGCGTTTCACCGCGCGTGGATTACCGCTCCATTCCGCGCGGCGCTCGAGCTTCGGCAGACCGTGATGCAGGAAACGCAGGTCGATTTCCCCGACGGACGTGCCCTGATAATTCACTCGCAACATGCGATCGTTCGTGAACCGCCCGATGACCCGCGTTTCAACTTCCTCCTGCGCGAACACTTTCATGAAATCGTCGAGCGACTCGGGCGGCACGGCGAAAACCATCCGCTCTTGTGCTTCCGAAATCCAGATTTCGTCGTAGCGCAACCCCTCGTACTTGAGCGGCACCTGCTCAAGCTCGACGACCGCGCCCAGTTCCGCGGCCATTTCGCCGACCGCGCTCGACAACCCGCCCGCGCCGCAATCGGTGACGGCCGAGAACAGACAGGCATCAGAACCCCGCCCGCTAGGGCGGGGTGTCGTGCGCGCGCCGAACGTCCCCAACATGCTGACGTCGCCCCCCACTGGCGTGGGGGGTTCTGACGGTCCTCTCGCCCGCAGCAGCGCGTCGAGCAGCTTCTTCTCCTCGATCGCGTTGCCGATCTGCACCGCATGCGAGAATTCATCGACGTGCGTATCGGTCAACTCGGCCGACGAGAACGTTGCCCCGTGGATGCCGTCGCGGCCGGTGCGCCCGCCGGCCAGCACAATCCAATCGCCGGGCCGCGCCGCTTTCTCGATGCGGTCGCGCGGAATCAGCCCGACACATCCACAAAACACCAGCGGGTTGGCCAGGTAGCGCTCGTCAAAGTAGATCGCGCCGTTGACGGTCGGAATTCCCATGCGATTGCCGTAATCGCGCACGCCGCCCACCACGCCGGCCAGCACGCGGCGCGGATGCAGCACGCCTTTCGGCAGCCGCTGGTCGTCGAAATCCGGCGGCGCCACGCAGAACACGTCCGTCGAAGCCACCGCCGCCGCGCCCAGCCCGCACCCCATGATGTCGCGGATGCAGCCGCCCACGCCGGTCGCGGCCCCGCCGTAAGGCTCGATGGCCGAGGGGTGATTGTGCGTCTCAACCTTGAAGGCCACGCCATACTGTTCGTCGAAGGCGATCACGCCCGCGTTGTCTTTGAAGACCGACAAACACCAGTCGCGCGCCAGCGTCTGTGTGGCGCGGGCGATCGTCGATTTCAGCAAGTTCTCGTAGCGGATTTCCACCGGCCGCGCGTTAAGTGTCTCCAGCGGCTCCAACCCCAGCGCCGCGCCGCGATAAACGATGTCGCTCTTGAGTGTCTTATGCACGCAGTGTTCGGACCAAGTTTGTGCGAACGTCTCCAACTCCAGGTCCGTCGGGTCGCGCGCCAACTGTGAGTAGTGCGCGCGGATCGCCCGCATCTCGGCCAGGGAAAGGAATAGATGGCTGCTTCGCGCGAGCTGCTGCAGCGCGGCGTCGTCCATTTCGCGCAGCGGAACTGTGCGGCGCTGACCTTCATGGCGCGGCGCCTGCGGGAAGGGATCGGGCGGCGGATCAGATCGACCGAACCCTTGGAGGCAAACGACCTCGATCACGTCATTGGCCAGCACGCGCTCGGCCATCTGCTGCAGTTCTTGGGCCGACGTGGCACCTTCGATCTCGTACCGCCGCGCTGTCCGGACCCGCTCCACAATTTGGTGAGTGGTGTCCCGGGCTTGATGGCCTGTTGGTGCTGCGGCCAGAAGTTCACGGATCGCCGTCAACGTGCTGAGCGCCACCGGGTCCATGACGCCCGGCCGCAGATAGACCTCGATCGCCGATTGGGGGCCGGGCGTCCCGCCCGCAGTCGCGCCATCAGAAGTCTCGCGCGTGCCGAACGGCTCAGGCGCGCCGTGCTCGCCCCGCACTGGCGAAGGGCTGCTCAGAACCCCGCCCGCGAGGGCGGGGTGAGCTGCGCCGGAGTAAGACGTCTCGACGTCACCCCACACTCGCGTGGGGGGTTCTGATTGAATTGTGCATCGCT
>DASXUA010000095.1:0-12789 GCA_036505095.1 Phycisphaerae bacterium | reverse complement strand
GGGTTGTCGTGCTTGAACGCTCGAACGACCAGCCAGCAAGACGTTGAGCAGAAGCGTCAGCCTGCGGTGATGGCGCGTGCGGCGGTAGTTCACAATCGACGATTGGTCGCTCGGCTTAATCGGAAACTCGAGGATGAACGGGTGTTCAGCCATCTCGACAGGCGCGCGTGGCGCGTCATCAGGGGGCGGGAGGATTTGGACGCCGGAGCGTTCGCCGCGCCACGAACCGGGCACACGAAGGCTACTGAAACTGTAGTCGCGTCCTACCTTCGTCGGTGTGGCGACGATCGACGTTTCGATTTCCGCTCTGACCCGCTCCCACTCGGCCGCATCGAACGCCGGGCCAGGCTCTATCGCGACGATTCTTTTTTGGCGGAAGGTGAGGACGACGCGGCAGTTATCCCCAGCGAGCGGAAGATAGAACTTGTCGGGGTTTTCGGAGCGTCCGCTGTACTGGCCGGGTCCTCCGATGAACGAGTCCAACAGGAGCCTGAACTCGGCGGCGTCGAGAAACGTCCAGGTCTTCTTAAGAAGATTAGCTTTCACGCTCCCATCTTACGGCAATCGCAGCATGCCGCGAGGCGCTTCGTTAGGCCGATTCTCAGCTGCTGGTGGCCTGTACGTGGTCGGCGTTATGAGTCCAAATCGAACAACTCGGGGCAATTGTCGTACAAATGAGGCGCGGTGAGGAATGCGATCGCGAAGCCGTTCTGTCCCGGTCTCCGCCGAGGATATGCATCGTCCCTGCGTTTGGCGAGACTGGGGGTGCTCGGTGGGCATGGGCCCCCATTTGGCGGGTAGAACGGTTGCCGTAGCAACGCATCCAGCGCGCGGCTCAGTCGACGACATTGGGCCGCGCAGGTGACCGGCGAACAGGGACGCGTCTTCCGGTAGGATCCCGTGATGGTCGACGAATGCACTCACAGCTTTCAGGAATTGGCGAACACAATCCTCCCCCGTCACATGCGGCGACTCCGGGAGGCGATGAAGGTCGCCTTTCCCATGAAGGAACTGCTCGCCGGTCGGAATCGCGCACTGGAGCATTTCGGACGTAGGAAGGCGCATTGTTCGGGTGTGTCAGGCATGAGTCCAAACGCTGCGTCTCCGGACGGGATTATTTTAGAGATTATTCGAAGGCGCGCATAGCGCGGGCGAACCGCAGCGCGCCCGTTCAGGGGTTTGGAATCGGTGCCGGCGGGTATCGTCCAGGCGATGCCAGGCATAGGCGTGTGCTAGGCAGGCAGGATGCCTGCACCACAAGGTGCGCAGGTGGGACGGCTGCACCACAACGTGCGGTCTTGGTGCTACGCTTTCCGATCTGAGACGTTCACTGACCGCGTTCGCGGCCGCCGAGTTTGACGGTGAGGGAAAGGCCTTCTTCGCCGCGGCGGATGAGGACCTCGACCTGGTCGCCGGGCTTCTTGTCGCGCAGGGCGGCCATGTAGTCGTAGACGTTTTTGACCTCTTTGTCGCCGATCCGCAGAATGCGGTCGCCGGGCTGGATGCCGGCGGCCTCGGCTGGGCCGCCGCTGGCTACGCCGTCGAGCAGCATGCCGGGCTGGTCGTCCTCGACGTAACTGGGCGAAACACGCATCACCGCGGCACCCGGGCGAACCTCGCGGGCGCTGGCCACCTCGTGATAGGTCGGACGGCCGTCGGCGTTCGTCACTTGCAGGGTGATGTCGTAGATCATGCGAACGATCCGCGCGCCGCCTTCGGCGTTGATCTTCTCGGTGTCGTCGGTCGGCATGTGATAGTCGGCGTGCTTGTCGGTGAAGAAGAACAGATACGGAATCCCCTTGTGGGCGAACGAGGCATGATCGCTGGCGTCCAACGACCCGGCCATGCCCTCCGAGCCGAAGCCCTCGGCCGCGCCGGTGCGGCTGACGATGTCCTTCAGCTCCGGGGCCGACTCCGCGCCGTAGACCGGGATGGTCGTTCGGTCGGGCCGCAACCGGCCGATCATGTCGAGGTTGATCATCGCGACGACCTGTTCGAGCGGCACGGTCGGGTGCTCCACGTAATACTTGCTGCCAAACAGGCCCCACTCTTCGCCGGTGAACGCCATGAATACGATGGTGCGGCGCAGATGCGGCGTGTGGGACAGGGCGCGGCCTAACTCGATGACGCCGCTGACGCCGGAGGCGTTGTCGTCGGCGCCATTGTGAATGACGAGTTCCGACTCGTCGCGCCCGCGATAGCCCGAAGGCTGCATCGAACCGGCGACGACTTTTCCGAGATGGTCGTAGTGCGCGCCGATCACGACATACTCGTCGGCCTTGTCGCCGTGTGCCGGCAGCACGCCAATCACATTCTGCGTGCGCGCTTTGCGGGCCACGATTCCGGCCTTGCCCTCGATGCGCAGATCGCTGATGGCTTGTGAACAGTTCTCACCGGTTTCATCCAGCTTCTTCTGAAGTTCGTCGAGCGCCGGCAGGCCGCCCGCGGTTGCCAGCTTCTCAGCAAAAGCGCGCGACAATTGAAAAGCCGGCAGGCCGAAGACCCCGCCGCCGCCCAGCGACCCGAAACGCGCCAAGCGATCTTCGCCCCCGTTCTCCTGGCTCTGATTCACGACCAGGACCGCGGCCGCTCCGTGCTCCTTGGCCGTGTAGATTTTGTCATTGAACGTGGCGTGTGGCGAATACTGACCGTTCTCGCCCCAGCCCGGCGGCTCCTTGCGGAACATGAGCAGGACCTTGCCCTGGGCGTCGATGCCGCGGTAGTCGTCGTAGTTCTTGTCGGTGTTCACCTGACCGTAGCCGGCGAAGAGCAACTCGCCCGCAAACGCGTCGTTGCTGGAGAACGAAAAGGGCATGTAGTCGCGGCCACGTTGCGGTTGCTCCGACACGCCGGAGATGACGAACTGCGTGTCATCGCCGAGATCGGTTCCCAGCGTGGGGGTGAATTCCTGGAAGTAAGTTCCACCATCGCCGCCCGGCTGCAGACCGGCGGCGGCGAACTTTCCAGCGATGAAGCCGGCGGCCAGGTCGCCGCCATGCGTGCCCGTGCCGCGGCCTTCCAGCGTGTCGGACGCAAGCAGGGCGATGTTGGCGAGAAAGGCCTCGGGCGCAAACTCGATGTTCACTGGGCTCGGCGGGGCAGCTCGCGGCGTGATGGAATCGGCGACCGCGACGCTCTGTTGGGGCGTCGTCGAGGGCGCCGACCTGTGCTGCGCCGCCGCGTGCGTGCAGCCGGCGGTGAAGACGACGCCAAGAAATACTGTGATGCAAACGCGCGCGAGCGCGGGTAGTGACGGCCAGAGGCGCATGACTCGATTCTCCCGATCAGTAGAGGCAAGACGGCATGACATCGTAAGGCAGATCATACTCGGACCGGGTTGGCCCCGCCACGCTCGGGGATTTGTAGTCCGGCTGGGGTTACCCCGCCGCTCGCCTTGGGCAATTGACTGCACACGGCGTGCAGATTGTTTCCCTGGCTTGCGAAGCCGGGGAAAATGCTGGAGATGGCGAGGAGCGCGGCGCGAGGCTGGGGTGTGAATTGGCGGGCAAAGGGCTGCAGACGCAGTGCCATGCATTGCCCAAACATTTCGGACCGTGCCTGTGAGTTTCTATGGTGCCGTGAAGAGCGCATTGTTGTAAATAGCTGTGGCACAAGGCATTACGGTCATCGCGGCATTACGACCACAAAAATCGGCAATATGGCACGAGGCATGACACGTCGCTCAACGGAGGCGGAAGTGCAGAACTCGAGCGGCGACAATTCCGGTGAGGTCTGGTTCACGCTAGGCGACGTGGTTTGTCCGACCGCGCTGACGGTCTTGCAGCAGATCGGTCCGGATCTGGTCGTCGCCGGGCGGATCACGTGTTTCAGCGACAGCGGGGAGCGTCGCGACCATTTCGCCGTGGTGCAGGTGGAGGGGGTTTTCACACCGCTGATTGTGCCGGTATCGAAGCTCCGCACGACGAGCCGCAGCCTGCCAGGCGGGGCTCATGCGCCGGCCGCCCCCCAAAGCGATAACCGAGTTGACGGACCGGCGGAGATGCCGGCGGTTCCGCACCGCGAATTTCTGGAGGACTCTCCCGCGCCGCCTTAGGGACGCAGGCCGCGCGGGTTTTATCCGAAGTGCTCTCTCTCTCCCTCCCAGGCCTGGGTTGCTCAGCGATGGGCAGCACTCGCCTGGGATTTTTTTGCGCGCAGCGCGGCCTTGCTTGAAGCGGGACAGCTCGCTACAAGTTTCAGAAGCTTTTGGAAACATCGCATGACGACCACGTTGGAACAATCACAGGCGCTTTTCATCCGTCGCTGGGGGACGATGGGGAGCAGTTGGGGGATCAGCCGCACGATGGCCGAAATCCACGCGCTGCTGTACATCAGCGACCGGCCGCTGTGCACCGACGATGTCATGCAGATGCTGCAAGTCTCACGCGGCAATGCCAGCATGAACCTGCGGCAATTGCTCAACTGGGGCCTGGTCCGGCGGATTCACACGCTGGGTGATCGCAAGGATTACTTCGCGGCCGAGACCGACGTGTGGCAGATGTTCCAGACCATTATCCGCGAGCGCCGCCGCCGCGAGGTCGAGCCCATTCTGGAAACCATCGACCGCTGCCGGCAGATGGTCGCGCAGGACCTGCGCGGAGCGCGCGGCGCGGAGCGTGCTGCGATTGAGACCTACCACCAGCGGCTGAACGAGCTGCACGGCTTTCTGGACATGATGAACGCGCTGCTCAACGGGGTGCTGGACGTCGGCAGCGGCGGTGTGAAGCGCGCCCTGACCGCGCTGCACAAGCTGCGCGGCTAGTAGTGGCAGCAACGGCATGTCTGCAAAGCCCGGCCATGCAGATCAGAACGCCGCCGGCAAACGCCGGGCAGCACGCGTCGGCGTCACGGCGAGCGAACGTCACGCCGTCTCCGCCCCGGCGGATCTGCGACTGGCGGGCAGGGTTCTGAGTACGGCGGCGCTGTTTCTGCTGCTGGTGATCATCGGGCTGCGTCCGCTCGTGGCGGGGACCTATGATTCGGCGGTTATCGGCATTAGCGCGCGCCTGACGGACGTAAACCAGCCGACGCCGCTTGCCAATCTCGTGATGGATGGGGTCATTCTGCTGGCAGCCGCGCTGGTGGTCGCGGCGCGCGTGCTGGCGCCGGGGCCGCGCTATCGCCGGACGGGGCTGGAGATCGGCGCGATTCTGCTGACGATCGCGGGCGTGCTGTCGTGCGCCTTCGCCGGCAACAAGCGGCTGGCGATCAATGGAACGATCGATTGGCTGTGCCTGCCGCTGCTGACGATCCTGCTCGTGCAGATCGTGCAAACGCGCTGGCAGGTTCGCCTGCTGGTGGTGACGGTGCTGGCATCGGCCGCGGTTCAGGCGGCCGAATGCTGGAACCAGTCACTGTATGAGTTTGCTGAAACGCGCCGGGACTATTTCGAACGCAAAGAGCAAATCTGGGGCCCGGACGCCGATCCGGCCCAAGTCGAATTGTTCGAACACCGCATGCGCGCCGCGGAGGCTACGGGCTATCTCGAGCACAGCAATGTGACCGCCGGCTATCTGCTACTCACCGGCATCGCGGCGGTCGCGCTGGCGGCCGGACGCTGGCGGGCGGCCGCGCTGCCCTACCGGCGCGGCTTCGCGGTCGTGGGTCTGCTGCTCGGAATTGGAATGTGCGCGACCCTGCCGCTGACCGGATCCTACGGCAGCATGGCCGCGCTCGGGGCGGGGGTGGTCGTGCTGATCGTCGTGCGCTGGGCGGATGGATGGATCGAGCAGCACCGCAAACAAGCGCTATTGATCGGGTGGGGAGTCGTCGGTCTGGGCATCGGGGCCACCGTCGGCCTGGGCTTGGCGCGCGGAACGCTGCCGCACCCGTCGCTGGCGTTCCGCTGGCAGTATTGGAAGGCATCGGCGCAGATGTTCGCCGAGCACCCGCTCGCCGGCGTGGGGCGCGAAAACTTCGGGCGGCATTATCTGCAATACAAACGGATCGAGAGTCCGGAGGAAGTCGCCAATCCACATAACTTTCTCGTTCAAGCTGCGTGCGCGTGGGGTGTCCTCGGATTGGCGGGAATGGTCGCGCTGCTGGTGGGCGGTTCGCTGGCCGTCACGCGTCGGCCGCAGGACTCGACACTTAACGAGGGCTCAGGGTTCAGGGGTCAGGAACTACCGCTCACGGCTCACCTCGAAGGTCCCCCGTGGCGGAACTCACCACTCCTCTGGGCGCTGGCGCTCGGGCTGGGGATCTTCATACCGCGACTGGCGCTGCTGGGCAGCACCAACAGCGATTACCTCACTTGGGAAACCGGCTTCGCCGGGTCGATCTGGCTGATCGCTTTCTTCGTGCTTTCGCTCGAATCGGACCGCTACGGGGCATTTTTGGATGACCCGTTGCCGGGCGTGGCTATGTTCATCAACGTCGGCCTGTTCGCGTTCCTGTTGCAGGACACGATCAACTTCGCGCTGTTCGTGCCCGGCGCGGCGACGGCGTTCTTCGCGCTGCTGGCGGTGCCGATCGTGCTGCGCGCGCAGCTCAAGCCTGCGACGCGGCCGCTGCCGCGCATCGCCCTCGCCGCGCCTGGGCTGGCGCTGATCGCATACGTAGCGCTCACGGTGGCGGTCTGGCGCTGTCAAGCCGCCTTGAGCACCGCGCGCGCCGCCGCCGGCGCGCTGACTGCGGGCGTGCCCCGCGAGCAGCCTGCCTATCGGGCCTACGAGCGCGCCGCCAAGGCGGACGCTCTTGACCCGACACCGCCGCTGGAGTTGTCGCGCTGGCTGTTGGCCGCGAGCGGACGGATGGACCAACCGGGCGACTTCTACCGTGAGGCGCGCGACATGGCCATCGAGGCGCGGCGGCGCGATCCCTTCTCCCTTTCAGCCCAGCGGCAACTCGCGGCCGTGCTGGGGCAGATCGCACGCGCCAGCGGCGACATTCGCGATTGCGAGTCTGCCCTGAATGCCCACCGGCGCCTGCTGGAAATCTATCCGCAAAACCCCCAGGGCTTCGTCGAGTTGGCCGAAGCAGCAGCCGAAATGGGAGCCGTTCTGCACGACAAAGCGCGGCTGCGTGCTGCGCTGGATCACTACACGCACGCGCTGGAGCTTGACAACCTGCGCGGTCCGAATGAAATCCGGCGATTTACCGATCAGCAGCGCGCTGGCATTCGCACGCAGATGGCTCGATTACAGGAGCTGATCCGCGAGAACTGAGCGCCCTATGGCGAACAGATCAGACTCACGCCGTTCCAGACCTGCGATGTATTGGTGCCGTTGAGCAGATGCGCCAGCCGCAGCAGGTCCGCAGTGTTTACAGCGCCGTCGCGATTGATGTCGTGCATGCTGAGCGTGGTGGCGCCGGTCGCGAGCGCGTTCGCCAGCGCCAACAGGTCTTGCGTGTTGGACGTACCGCTACCGTTCACGTCGCCTGGCAAAAAGCGGTAGGTCAGCGGATTCGATGGGCCCTCGGCCGTGTGCGCGAAGGTGAAGCGCGTGCAGTAGCCGGGCGGAATCGGCCCGCTCAGGCTCACGGAGAACACGCCGTCGGCGGTCATGGTGACGCCCGTGACCGACGGGCAGGGCGTGCCGCCGCTGCAATTCAAAGTAATGTCCGACGGGCAGTAGCCGCCGTTGCTGTTCGGCAGCGTGGCCGTAAAGGTGCTCAGGCCGGCCGATGCGCCGGCGTGCATATCCTCGCGCGGGTCGAGATAGTTATTCGGCGGATCGGCGCTGATGATGTTCAGCAGGGCGGTCGAGGGGACGATCTTGAAGATTTCGCCGCCGCTCAAGTCTGCGATGTACAGTTCTCCCGCGGCATCTTCACCGAAGGTTGAGATCGAGGCGATCGAGAGTCCGCCGCCCGGCGCGAACTGCACGTTGCGCTGCGTGAACTCGGTCACTGCGCCGTTGACCACGCGGAACGTCCAAATCTTGTTCGTGCAGTAGTCGGCGAAGAAGTAGCTGCCGCGCAGCCAGCAGACGGCCGATCCGCGATAGACAAACCCGCCCATCACGGCGCAGCCGTTGCCCGCGTGGGCGTAGTCGTAAATCGGAAACTGGTAGTTGGAAGCGGGCAGGCAACCGGTGAGGACGTACGGGATACTGCCTTCGTAGCAGCGCCAGCCGTAATTCTCACCACCGCTGCTGCCGGCCGGCGTGAAATTCACCTCCTCGCGGCTGCCCGCTCCAACATCCGCGATGTACAGATCTCCGGTGAGACGGTCGAAGCTGAAGCGCCAGGGATTGCGAAGCCCCAGCGCCCAGATTTCATCCAGTGGGTCGCCTGGTCCGACAAACGGATTCGTGGCCGGGATGTAGTTGGGCGGGTTATGCACGTCCAGGCGCAGCATTTTGCCCAGCAACGTGCCGGTGGCTTGTGCGTTGGCGCTGTTGCCGGCGTCACCCTGAGCGATGTAGAGGTAACCGTCCAGGCCGAACTGGATGCAGCCGGCATTGTGATTGCTGATGCCGTGGGTAATCGTCTTGAGAATGACGCCACTTGCCGAGTCAGCCACGTTCGGATCGGACGACACGGTATAGCGCGCGATCGTGTTGGAGCCGGTCGTGCTGTTGTAATCGACGTAGAAATACCCATTGCTGGCGTAGTCCGGGTCGAAGGCCAGACCCAGCATTCCCTGTTCGCCGCCATAGTTGACCAACGTGTGGATGTCGAGAAACGCGGCGGCCAGCAACACCGGCGGATTGGCCGTCAGGTCAATGATCCGGATGCTGCCGGGCTGCTGCGCGATGAACAGCCGCGCCGCGTCACCCGCAGGCGCGGCGATGGCCGTCGGATGCGTCAAGCCGGGCACGATCCGAACCGTGGTCAGCGGTTGCGCGTGAGCATTTGAGCCAAGCGAGATACTGAGCGCCACGAGCGAGCAGCAGGCGGGTACGCGAAGCATGGCAGTCTCCTTTGCGTGATCGGCATTTTGGATTTGGGCCATAGCGGGCCGCGCCGATCAAGAACATTGTAGCCGAGCACCAGGTGGGCGGGCCAGCGGCCGTTTGGGGTCGGGCCTGGCCGGGAACCAAGTTCCTGGCCGGAGCCTCCACTCTGGCCGCTTGACTTATCCACCTGATGAGTAATGATAGGCTGATCGGCTGGACGCTCGTGCCGGATACGCGACCCTGTCGTGAAGTGCGCATCTGCCTGTGCGTTTTGATTGGCCAATTTCTGGGCCGGAAAGTCGGCCTCTTTCGCAGCGACCCGGAAAGTCAAACGTGGGTCGAGTTTGCCCGCCGTCCGGGTGCCGGCGACCGTAGTCGCGGTTCAGCGCGCTGCGCGCCGCGCCGTCCGGACAGACAGGAGATCGTTCATGGGCAAGAAGTTGTATGTCGGGAACTTGAGCTACAACGCGAGCAGTTCGGATCTGGAGCAATTGTTCGCGCCGCACGGGACGGTGGAGAGCGCGACGGTCATCGCGGATCGCGACACCGGCCGTAGCAAGGGATTCGGATTTGTGGAGATGTCCTCCGATGCCGAGGCCCAGGCGGCCATTGCGGCGCTGAATGGCCATGAAATGGAAGGCCGCGCGCTGACTGTCAGCGAGGCCAAGCCGCGCGAGAGCCGCGGCGGCGGAGGCTTCGGCGGCGGCCGTGGTGGTTATGGTGGCGGTGGCGGCGGGGGTGGCGGCCGGGGTGGCCGGGGCGGCGGCCGCGAGCGCAGCCGGTACTGATCAGCCGCTGCGGGATGCTTCGACCAGCGCTTTGAACAGCCGCAGGTGCTCCTCGCGGTCGGTCAGGTCCTCCGGATGCCACTGGACGGCGACCAGGAACTGGCCGTCGCGGTCTTCGGCCGCTTCGACCACCCCGTCGGGTGCAAACGCCACCGGGCGCAGGCGACCGCCGATGTGCTGGCGGTCGACGATTTGGTGATGGCGGCTGTTCACTTCGAAGCGCGTCGTGCCCACGATCTCGGCTAGGCGTGAATCACGCTCGACCTCGACCTCGTGGTAGGCGCTGGTGTGATCGGGCCGGTAATGCTGAACCGGGGACTCGCGCGGCAGATCGTCGACGTGCTGCACCAGAGAGCCGCCGCGCGCCACGTTGCTGATCTGGCATCCGAGGCAGATCGATAGAATCGGCTTTTGCCACAGATCGGCCTTGCGGAAGAACGCCAGCTCGAAGCGTTCGCGCCGCACGTGCATCACTTCGGTCCGAGAATGCCGCGGCTGACCGTAGTGCCGTGGGTCGATATCCGGCCCGCCAGTGAACAGGATGCCATCATAGCGCGCCAGGATTTCCTCGATGAGTTCGTCATTCGGTTCCGGTGGCGCCGGGATCGGCTGTGGAATCCCTCCAGCCGCGAAGATCGCGTCGGTGTAGGCCGCGTTGACGTAGCTGCGCGGCGAGCGGCCTTCCTCCGCCATGAAGCTGCTGGTCACGCCGATGATCGGTCGCACTGGGACACCACCCTCCTCGAGAATATGCACCCCAAAAACGCTCGCTGATGCTCGCGGTTCTGAACGGCGGCTCAATCCTTGCTGAGCCTCGCGGTTCTGAACGTCAGGCGTTGACCCACTTCCGGCCGTCGCGCTCCATGAAGCGGTCGGCCGCGTTCGGACCCCAGCTTCCCGGGGCGTATTGCGGGACTTTGTGGGTGCCCTCCTTGGCCCAGCCCTCCAGGATCGGATCGACCAGACCCCAGCATAGCTCGATCTCATCGCTGCGCGTGAACAGCGCCGCGTCGCCGTTGATGGCGTCCAGCAGCAGCCGCTCGTACGCCTCGGGGATCGGCTGGGTTTTGAACGAATCGTGATAATAGAACGCCAGGTCCGAGGTCTTCATCCGCATGCCCTGGTCGGGAACCTTGGTCTGGAACAGGAAGCGGATGCCTTCGTTGGGCTGCACCTCGATGATCAGCCGATTGCATTCCAGCGTCTCGCCCTTGGGAACGTCAAACATCACGTGCGGCGGGCAGAGGAACTGGATCACCACCTGCGTGATACGCCGCGCCATGCTCTTGCCGGAGCGCAGATAGAACGGCACGCCGCGCCAGCGCCAGTTGTCGATATCCAGCCGTACGGCCGCGAACGTCGGCGTGCTGGAGTCCTTGGCCACGTCCGGCTCGTCGTGATAGCCGATGTATTGGCCGCGCACCGTGTATTCGTGCACGCTCTCCGCCGGCATTTTGCGGATGGATTGGAAGACCTTGACCTTCTCGTCGCGCAGGGCGTCAGCTTCGAAGCGCGACGGCGGCTCCATCGCCACGATCGACATGACCTGCAGGATGTGGTTCTGGAACATGTCGCGCAGCACGCCGGCCTGATCGTAGTAGCCGCCGCGGCTGCCGACCGGAACGCTCTCGGCCACCGTGATCTGCACGTGATCGATGAAGTTGCGGTTCCACACCGGCTCGAAAATCGTGTTGGCGAAGCGGAACACGAGAATGTTCTGCACCGTCTCTTTGCCGAGGTAATGATCGATGCGGTAGACCTGCCGCTCGGCAAAGACGCCGTGCACGATCTGATTCAACTCGCGGGCACTGGGCAAGTCATGCCCGAACGGTTTCTCAATCACGACCCGCCGCCAGCCCTTGTTCTCCGCCGCCATGCCGGCCTTGCCAAGCTGACGGATCGCTTCCGGATAGAACTGCGGTGCAATGGCCAGGTAATAGAGCCGCCCGGCGCCTGCGCCGCGCGCCCTTTCCAGTTCGAGCAAGCGCTGATCAAGCTGCAAGTAATCGTCTGGATGCGACACATCGCCGGCGACATAGTGCAGCAGCGGCGCGAACTTGCGCCAATTCTCTTCATCGCATTCGCCGCCCAGCACTTTGCGCGCGAACTCGCACAGGCCGGCCGCAAATTCCTGGTCGCTCATGGGCGAGCGCGAGAAGCCCACGATCGCGGTCTGCGGCGAAATGCGGCCCTTCTTGAAATTGCTGAACAGCGCCGGAATGAGCTTGCGCTTGGTCAGGTCGCCGGAGGCGCCGAAGATCACAATTGTGGCCGGTTCAGGCATGGATAGCTCTTCGTGGATTCGGGGACTCAGAGCGACTGAGGGACTGAGGAGAAAATTCTTCCTCAGAGCCTCAGTCGCTCTGAGTCTATTCTTTCTTGATGGCATGGCCGCCGAACTGATTGCGCATGGCGGCCAGCAGCTTGGCGGCGTAGCTTTCGTCCTGACGGCTGATGAAACGCGCCAGCAGCGACAGCGTAATCACGGGCATCGGCACGTCCAGATCGATGGACTCGAACACGGTCCAGCGCCCCTCGCCGCTGTCGGCCACCCAGTCCTTGATGCCAGGCAGGTCCGGATTGTCCTTCAAGGCACTGGCGATCAGGTCGAGCAGCCAGGAGCGCACGACGCTGCCGTGTCGCCAGATTTCGGAAATCTGATGCAGGTTCAGAGCGAAATCCTTCTTAGCCCGCATCAACTCGTAGCCCTCGGCATACGCCTGCATCAGGCCGTACTCGATCCCGTTGTGCACCATCTTGACGAAGTGGCCGGCGCCGACGGGGCCGACGTGGCCCCAGCCCTTATCCTTTGCCGGCGCCAGGGTTTCAAACGCCGGACGCAGGCGGGACACGACTGCCGTATCGCCGCCGATCATCAGGCTGTAACCTTCGGTCAGGCCCCAGATGCCACCACTGGTGCCCTGATCGACGTAATCGATGCCCTTGCCTTTCAAAGCCGCAGCGCGGCGCAGGTCGTCTTTGTAATTGGTGTTGCCGCCGTCGACGATGCAGTCGCCGCGCGCCAGCAGCGCGGTCAGCGTGCCGATCATGTCCTCGGTAGGCGCGCCGGAGGGCAGCATCAGCCACACCGCGCGCGGCGCGCTGAGCCTCTTGACCAGGTCGGCCGGATTGTCGGCGCCGACCGCGCCTTCCGTGAC
>DASXUA010000094.1:0-3465 GCA_036505095.1 Phycisphaerae bacterium | reverse complement strand
GTTTATGTCGATCATGACCTCCGGATCGCGCGATATGCCGCCCGAACCCACGTTCATTGCCATGGCGTCTTCCTCGAAAAGTGACCAGCCAAGCCCATCTCAGCCGCCGCGAATCGGCGGCTCGGTGATGAAACCGACCTTCGCAATGCCTGCCCGTTGGCACGCATAGATGATCCGTCCGACGCCTTCGTAGCGCGCGCCGCCATCGCCGCGTATCTGCACCTCGGGCTGCGGTGTGAGCACCGCGATCTTCTTCAACCTCTCGATGAGCGCAGCCGTGCTCTGGATCCGCAGATCGTTCCAGTAGATGCGTCCGGCCGCATCGACGGACAAAGTGATGTTCTCCGGTTTGGTTTCACGGATTTCGTTGCGTTCCTTTGGCAACTGGACGGGAATCGATGTCGTGACGACGGGAATGGTGATCAGAAAGATGATCAGCAGCACCAGCATCACGTCGACGAGCGGCGTGGTATTGATGGTGGAGACGACTTCTTCGTCTTCGATGGAGGGGCCGACGCCCATGGCCATGATCTAGGCTCCCACTGGGGACGGCGTTTTCGGAGAGGACGGGGTTTTTGGAGCGCTGAGCAAGACGGCATGCAGGTCGGCACCGAAACTGCGGACCTGGTCCATGGCGGTCTTGTTACGGCGGATGAGCCAGTTGTAGCCGAGCACCGCCGGAACCGCCACGGCCAGACCGAGCGCGGTCATGATCAGCGCTTCGCCCACGGGCCCTGCCACCTTGTCGATCGACGCCTGTCCGGCGATGCCGATCGCAGTCAGCGCGTGATAGATCCCCCAGACCGTCCCGAAGAGTCCGACGAATGGCGCCGTCGAGCCGACCGTGGCGAGAAAGGCGAGGCCGTCCTGAGTGCGGCTCTGCACGTTGTCGATCGCACGCTGGATCGACATGGTGATCCAGGTGTTGACGTCGACATTACCCTGCAATCCGACGTGCTTGGTCGTCGCCTCGAGTCCTGATTCGGCGATGTACCGATAGGGGCTGCCTTCCTTCAGGCCCGCGGCGCCTTGACGCACCGAGGGCGCGGTCCAGAATGATTTTTCCGCGGCGCGCGCCTGTGCGCCCATTTTGGCCTGCTCGTAGATCTTGGTGATGATGATGTACCAGCTACCCATCGACATGATGACCAGGATCCCCAAGGTGATTCTCGCGACAATGTCGCCGCTTCTCCACATCGCTTCGAGGCCGTAGGGATTCTCGACGACTTCGGTCACGCGCGTACCGCCTGCCGGCTGGGCGGCGGTCGCGGGAGGCTGCGTGCCTGGCGCGGCTTCGGGCTGCGCAGCAGGTGCTGCCGGCGCCGGCGGCTGTGCCTGAGCCTCTGCCGCTTGCGGGACGACCGCCGAAGTCACGGCGACGAGCAGCGCCGCAGCCAGCGCGGTCAAATGGATCATCTTCAACATATTGTCTCCAGACAGATAGATTATTTGTTCTGGGGCGAGCCCGACAGGCTACCGAATGCGGACCTGATTCTCCGGATGCGGCCGGCAGCGGCCCGAACTGCTCCGACGGGTGCCTCTGCGAAGCCGCTGCTGGTGGCAGTCTCTGGCCGGGCGCGCAAATCGCCAAAACGCGTTGGCCCCGCCATGTGGCGAGGCCAAGCTTTCCTCGGAAAGTCGCAGGATTCTACACAAAACCCTCGAAAAAAGTCTACCTGAAATGCGGGGCGCAGGCGCTGGGGCCGGTTCGCACAAAGGGCAGTCAGCGGGACCGCTGTTATTGGCTGACCGAGCCGCAGCATGGCTGTGCGCTCGTTCATCGATACGCGGCACTCGCCAGGGTGGATGCGTGGTTGCCTTGTGCGCGTGCACACGCGTCGGGCCGGAATCCCCGTCGGGCGTCGCATTTCGTCCACGCATCCAGTACGTTCGACCCCTGATTCGCCTGGTCTGTCGCATACGGCTTGAGGGTATTGCCGCGCCTGCTACGATCCATTCCGACAGCAAAGCAGAACACGCGGCACGGGCAAGAAATCGTGAATCCGGATACGCCGTGCGACGCATCCAAGAGCAGTAGGAATACCAACCAGGAGAAGGAACATGAACTCTTACCAGACCTCGACCCCCCGCGCGGCTTTAGTAATCGCCTCCATCGCCTTGACGGCGCTTACCATCGGCGCCACGGTCGTCGCGCCGGCGAAGATGGATTCCGGAAGCCCCGAGGATCGCGTGCTTGCCGCGCGGACGTCTGTCGAGCCGATGCTGACGCCGGTCGTCATCGAACCCGCGAGCATCGAAGTGGTTGGCGCTCGCGAGCCGGGGTTCATTTCCGTGCACGTTCGTAACATACAACCGAAGCGCAAGCAGCAGAGCTAGAGGCTGCCGGGCTATTTCACCAACGGAATGTTCGCGGCGATGTCGTAAGCCTGGATGGCGCGAACTTTCGATTCGAGTTGCAGGTAGCGCGCCGCCTTCCTCGGCGGCAATATCCTCGTCGGCACGCCCCGCATCAGGCGATTGTGGAGTGTTCTCCGCGCCTTGATTTCGGCCTCGTCGGTCGCGATCAGCTCGTTCGCGAGATTCCTGGCATAAAGATCCGAAATCGGCTTGTCCAAGGCGATCAAGCCTTCCACAGCGACGACCCGGCGCTGATTCGCCGAATCGACGATCCGCTGGTAGTTGTCATAAACGGGCCAGAATCTCTTCGCTTCGGCAGTAGTCAGCTTGAGCGTCGATGCCACGAACCCCTTCTTGTCGGCACGGACGGCCGCGCGCAGCGCTTGCATGTCGGTCACATCGGCGATCTTGTCTTCGGCCCATGCGGGCTGCACCGCAATGATCGCGGCGGCGAACAGGACGGCAGCAAAGTTTTTCTTCATCGTTTTTCCTCGATGGCGGTTGCGGTCAGTGCACGGCCGCGTGGACGAAATCTGCCCGGACCCGCCGCAAGTTAGCAAGAGCTCGCAGCGGCGCAGACACCGGTAGGCGGCGGACGTCGGGGCGGATAGTTGCCGCCTTGAGCGTCGGAGCCCAGCGTTTTCCAGCGCGTCTTTTAGCACATTTCGTTGCCCTGCGGTTCGCGGCCCGGTGTGATGCGACTTGCGGATCAAGGCGACGGGCGCGATGATATCGGGCATGCAAATGCAAATTATCGACGCGCGTGCGCTGGCCCAATCCGGAGCCGAAGCCCTGCGTCGTGGCGATCCGCGCAAGGCACGAGAATCATTCGAACGGATCGTCGCGGCAGGCCAGGCGGACGCCGCCACCTGCCTTGGTCTCGCCCATGCTTGCCGGAGCCTCAACGAGCACTCGGCTGCGCACGCCGCCATAGACAAGGCGCTCGCGCTCGAGCCGCGCAATCTGCGCGCGCTTATTCTCAAGGCCGATCACCTGGCCGCGGAGGGTGACGAACGCGCCGCATCTTCGTTCTACATGGCCGCGGTCAAGTCGGCTCCACCGCCGAACGAGCTGCCGCTCGACCTGCGCCACGAGTTGGGCCGGGCC
>DASXUA010000093.1:0-3778 GCA_036505095.1 Phycisphaerae bacterium | reverse complement strand
TAAGGCAGGTTCAGGATCAATCCAGGTCCGAGCACGTAATTATCGCGAGTCAGAGGCGACTGTTCAAGCACGCGCCTTCCCAATGCAACCCCGAGGCCGCATGCCAGAAAATGCGAATTACAAGACGCTGCGCTCGCCTTCCCGGAGCCAGGTATGCCAAGACTCTTACCATCCTGCCAAGATTCTTTCCACGGGCTGCAAAGTGCGAGCATTTTCGGGCACACGCGGAGTCATCCCTCGGCCGTCGTCACGCGCAGCGCTTCTTCCAGGGTCGTCATTCCGTGCAGCACCTTGCTGACCGCGTCGGCCCGCAGCGTGATGCCGCCGTGTTCGACCGCGTAGCGGTACATCACTTCGGTGGACGCTTTGTTCATGACCAACTCCGACAGACCGCTATCGAACGGGACATACTCGAAGATGCCGATGCGATCGAAGTAGCCGCTGCGCAAACAGCGCGAGCAACCGGCCCCGCGGTAAATATGCACGCCCACGCGCTCCGGCGGGACACCCAGAATGTCCCGCTCGGCCGGGTTCGGATCCAAGGCCTTCTTGCAATTCGGGCAGATCTTGCGCACGAGTCGCTGGGCGATCACCGCCAGGATGGCACTGGATACCAGATACGGCTCGCAGCCCATATCCAGCAGGCGCGTCAACGCCCCGACGGCCGAGTTGGTGTGCAGCGTGGCAAAGACCAGATGCCCGGTAAGCGAAGCCTCCAGCGCCAGGTGGGCCGTCGCCTCATCGCGGATTTCGCCGACCATGATGATGTCTGGATCGTGCCGCACGATGCTGCGCAGCGCGTGCGCAAAGTCAACGCCGTACTCCTGATCGACCTGCACCTGGTTGATGCCGGCAATGTGGTATTCGACCGGGTCTTCGACCGTGACGATGTGCTTGTCGATGCTGTTGATGCGCTGCAGGGCCGCATACAGAGTCGTGCTCTTGCCGCTGCCGGTCGGACCGGTGATCAGGATGATCCCGTGTGGACGATGGATCATCCGCTCGAACGCCTGGCGGATTTCCAATTCCATCCCCAGCGTGTCCAGCGTGATGCGCGAACGATCGATGGATAAGAGCCGCATGGTGATGCGTTCGCCGTTGACGGTCGGGATGCAGGCCACGCGCACGTCGATCTCCTGATCGAAGCTGCGGTGGCTGAAGCGCCCGTCCTGCGGCTTGCGGCGCTCGACGATATCCATCGTGCACATCACCTTGACACGCGAGATCAGCCCGGGCAGCGCATCAATCGGGTAGGCGCGCGACTCGATCATGCGCCCATCGATGCGCAGGCGGATGCGGACGCGGTCTTTCTCGGCCTCAATGTGAATGTCGCTGGCGCGGCGATCGACGGCTTCATCGATGATGCTGTCGAGCTGCTCGACCATATTCAGGCCGGTGCCGCCGACCACCGCGGCCGGCGCCGACACTGGAGCCATGTCGGCCAACCGCCCACCCTTGGCGCGGGCCTCGCCGTAGATCTCGTCTTGGGTCTGCCGGATCTGATAGCGCGCCCCCACCACATACTGCACGGCGCGCTCGAAGCGCGCATTGATGGCCGCCTTGACACTCTCGTCGGCCGGGTCGGCCACCACCACCACGAGTTGCCCGGAGACCTCGCCGAACACCAGGCAGCACTTTCGCCGCGCCACATTTTCCGGCAGCGTCAGCACCCATGAAGCCGTCGGCTTGCGGCGCGTCAAATCCAGGAAGCGCAGCCCGTACAGGTCCGCATACGCGCTGGCCGCGTCCGCATCGCTGATCATGTCGCGCTCCAGCAGCGTCTCGACCAGCGGCTGACCACCGACCTCCGACTCGATGCGCGCCTCGGTCAGCGACGAGTGGTTCAGCAGCCCCTCATCGAGCAGCTTGTTGACAATCTTGCCTTCAGCGGCGAGTGCGGCAATCATGAGCTACATTCGTATCCTCTCTTTGGCACCCCAGCCATGAGCACCGCAGAGGTAACACGGCTGTTTGTCGAGAACTCCGGTAGAGAAGCACGCCGGGCATTCAAACTCAAATGATTTCAGCAGCCACCGGTTGTCCGGCGTGCGCACCAGGATAGCCCGGTGCGGCCAGTCGGTATCGGCCGTGTCGAAAACGAGTACGCACGCGGCATCCTCGTAGACCAGCGCGGCCGAGAATATTCCAAACTCGCCTTCAGGACGATTGAGCAAATCCACAGAATCGAAATCCGGCGTCAGATACGGCGCCAGCCGCTGCCGCAGCGCGTCGGGCTCGCATTCCGCGCATCCCTCCTTCGGCCACAGACGCATCACGGCTTCGAGGGCCGCGGTTGGGCTGCTCAGGTCAGTTGCGATCATGGCAATTCAATCCCTGTACCGTCCAGAGCCGCCGCCAGCCGCGCCCGCGCCTCGGGAACCTGGCTGAGAAATCGCCAGCGGCGATCCTCGCGGAGAAATCGTTGCACGGAGTCGAGCTTTCCACTGGCCACCTTGGCGGGCAAAGATTTGCTCACAAACCTCTCGACGTTCTCCCGAAGCGCCGCCTTCTGCCTTTCGTTGAGAACAGAGTCGTCGGGCAGCTCTTGAATCTCGCCGATTAGCTCGGCGAGTTCCTCAGGGGATAGCACTTGCGGCTCCGGCGTTCAACGCTCCACTGAATGTTACGTCTACTCGAACCGCAGTTCAACGCACCTGCGCCACGCGTCATTTGCCCAGGACGAAGATCATTGCATCGTCGTCGTGCGCATGCCCGGCCACGTGCGTGTTGAAGGCCGCCGCGACCTTCTCGACGGTTTCGACCGGCTTGGCGAACGAGGCGCGCTCCAGCAGCAGCTCGTGCAGACGTTTGTCGCCGAACGGCTCGCCGGCCGCGTTCGCGCCTTCGGTCAGACCGTCGCTGTGACAGACGAGCAGGAACGGCGACGGCAAATCGACCGTGGTCGCCTCGTACCCGTACTCCGGATCGACGCCCGGCATCAGCGACGGTTGATCGAGCGTGATCAGTCGCCCCGGACCGGCCATCAGAATCGGCGAGGGCCCGGCCGCGTTGATGTACGTGATCCGCGCCGAAGTCAGATCGAGGCTGACCACCGTCAGCGTCACCATGCGCCGCGCGGCCTGGCGCGCGACCCACTCGTTCACCATTTGAAACGCGGACGGCAGATTCAGCTCGTCGCCTTGCAGCCGCAGCGCGGTCCGCAGGCTGGCGCGCATCGCTGCCGCCTGCACCAGGCCGGCGATCCCCTGCCCCCCGGCATCGGTCACAATCGCAACGCAGCGCTCCGCTCCCAGATGGAGCACATCGACGAAATCGCCGCAGCGCGTTCGGCCGGGCAAAAGCTTCAGCGCCGCGTCGAAGACTTCGCCCTTAGCCAATTCGGCGGTGAGTGATTTCTGCAAGCGCCGCGCGGTCGCCAGCCAGGCCGCTCCTTCGCGCGCCGCACCTTCGACCAGCCGGCGGGAGGCGTCGGCCATGAGCGCTCCGAGCTGCGCGCCCGCCGCCAGCAGATGCTGCCCGGCGCCGGCCGAGAAGGGCTGCTTGGCCTTCGGGCGATCGAGATACAGCACGCCGATAATCTCGCCGTGAAACGTGATCGGCGCCACGAGCGCCGTCGAGGCATAGCCGGCCTTGGTCTGCAAATCATCTGGATGCTGCGGATAGCGCCCAGCCACGTGCTGCAGGATCGCCGCGTACACAAACGTCTGGCTGACTGGCGTCAGCGACGTGCCCGGCGAGCGCACCAGCCCGCGCTGCGCGATCGGATGGATTTCCTTCTTGTTCTCGCCGCGCATGGCGACGAAGCCGCGCTCGGCCT
>DASXUA010000092.1:0-10528 GCA_036505095.1 Phycisphaerae bacterium | reverse complement strand
TGCTGCTCGCCCAGCGCCGCAAGCTGGCGCTGCTCGATCAACCGATGCACCTCGCGATCGGCATCGCGCACGAACCACTCCTGACACCCCCCCAAGGCCAGCAGGACCAGAATGACCAACGCGCCGCACGCGCCCCGCCCTGGCGTCTCGCGGCCACACCGACGTGGCATCATGCGTGCAGCGTCATGGCGCCCGCACCGATTGTCAAGCCCTGGCCCGAGCCCCCAGGGCGTACCCACGGTAAAGTGTGGCATCTACCATGAACGACGTGACGCGCATTCTCGCGGCGATCGAGAGCGGTGAAAGCCTTGCCGCAGAAGAATTGATGCCCGCCATATATGCGGAGCTTCGCCGCCTTGCGGCGCGGCAGATGGCCGGCGAACCCGCCGGCCTTGCCGCCGGGTCCGTGACAAAATCGGCGGGCTTTTGTGCGCAGCCCGGTTCACAGGGCTTTCCCGCGCAGCGGGCCGTGAACGGGGCTGCGGACGCTCGCCGATCCTGTCACGCACCCCATGCCGCCATCTTGTCGAGCGGGCGCTTGCCCGCTCGGACTAGTGCGGGCATACTGGTGCGTCACTGATCGCGCGGCCATCTATGAAGCGAAATATCAAAGCCTTCGTCTACCCAGAGGACGATGGCTTCGTCGTCGAGATCCCAGACGTGCATGCCGTGACGCAAGGCGACACGCTCGAGGAAACTCTGGCCAACATCAAAGAAGTGATCGCGCTGGCACTCGCTGGCGAAGACCCGGCCGACTACGGTTTGGCCCCAGATCCGGGCGTACTCGTCACGATCGAACTCGGCCCCCTTTCTCATGCCTGATGCCGGTGGAGACCAGCGCGGGCCGTCAAATCTTTTTGCTCGCGCGTCTACTTTCCGCCGAGCAAATTCAGCGCCTCGTCCAAGACTCCTTCAGCGTCGGTCCAGTTGCCTTGTTTGACGAGCGGTTCGAATCTCTGCATCAATCTTGCGATCGGTTCGAGACTCTTTCCGTCGCGCTGCCATTCCTGGACACGCCGCTGCACGCTCTGCATCTTGTCCTGTACCGATTCCGGAGGACCAAGCATCACGGCCGGCTGGCCCCAGTCGCCGGCCGCAGCCGGCGCGCCGATGAACCCGAAGCGAACGCCGCAAGCCACATCAATCCGGCGTCCGGCCGGTAGCGAGGATACCAGGCTCTCGCGGTCGCGGCGCGCCGTTCCGAATCTCAGTTTCTCGCGCCCCTCGGCCGAAAGCAGCAGGCGGACAATTCGATCTTCCTTGACCTCGGCGTAGCCCTGCCACGTGAGTTTGACTTCGTGAAAATCACCCGGCCCGGCGTTCGCCATCTGATCCGTGTAGACCTCCGACGTGCCTTCGATGCGCCAAGTTTCCACCGCGCCGTCGACTCGCTCGCCCCACAACGCGCACGCCGGCAGTTCGCACTTGCCGCCGCTCGGATTCGAAAGCGGCTGCACGTCGAGCTCGCCCAGATAGGCGTGGGTGATCAATACGCGTGCGAACTCCTCCGGGATTCGCACGCGACGCTCCGGCGCGCTTGCGAGCGCTCGCACCAGCTTCGCCTGCGTCCCGAGGGGCACATCGAAGCGCTCCTCGACGTATGTCTGCTGGCTCGTCGTATCCGCCACGGGCTTGGCATCGGCATCCAGCGCTCGGCCGACTACCCGGACGATCAACGTTCCTGGTGTAGCCGGCGGTTTCGCCGGGCACGCTTCTCCGGGCAAATGCCGCTCCACAATCGTCAGGAGGCCCGCGTCGTCTTGTACGTCGTCGAGCTTTGCGCTGGGAAAGCGCATATACCTCTCGGCCGCAACGGGCCGACTGGCGTCCGGGAAATTCTGGAAACGCTGCAGACCGTGATTCAAGAAAGCCAGCACGCTCTGCTGATCATCGAACATCGCCACCCATGCCAGCGCCTTGCCGGCCGAGTTGGCGATGCAGATGCCCTGCGGCGCGATTTTGGATCGGCCCAACTCTCCATACAGCCGACCTTCCAGACCATCGGGCGGGTTGTTCACGAGCCCCGCCTTGAGTGCGACCGGCACGAAATCCGCGTTGATGCGCTGGACGACCTCGAGATTGGAGAAGACCGCCTCACGGGCGGCGCCGGCAAAAACTCAGCAGCGCCCATCGTCGCTGGGCCGGTCGATAAACACCCACAACATCAGGGGCTTGTTCGTCGCGCGCGACTCCTTCAGCCCCTCGAGTAAACAGCTCTTCCACGCGATTTGCCGCCAAGCTACCTGCGCGACGCGCAGGTCCTCGATCTGAGCCTTCAGCGACTCCGGAGTTGACGCCGTCTTTGGCGCCTCCGCGGCCAGCGCCAACGCGGCGCAAAGGCACACGACCCACGCGCTGCGTTTCATCATGATTTCTCCTTCCAGAGTCCGCGCAAACCGCTTTGATCGGCGTCGCTTCGCCGCGCGCTTCCGGCACGATCAGTTTCGCCGCCCACCCAGCAGCCCGCTGCGCATGAGCAGGTAGAGAAGAGTCAGGATCGCGGTGAGCGTGGCGGCCACGTAGGTCAGCGCGGCTGCGTTCAGGACGCGCGCGACTTCACGCTCTTCCTGCGGGTCGATGATGCCATTGGACACGAGGACCGCGCGGGCCCGCCGGCTGGCGTCGAATTCAACCGGCAGGTTCACCAACTGGAAAACCACCGTCAGGCTGAAGAGCACAATGCCGGCCAGCACCAGATTCCGGCCCCAGCTCAATCCACCGGCGTAGCTGAGTGCGACGCCGATGAAGAAGAGGATAAACGCCAAGTTGCTGCCCACGGCCGCCATGGGCACCAGGCCGTTGCGGATCGCCAGCGGGCCGTACGCGGTCGCATCCTGGATCGCGTGTCCCGCCTCGTGCGCCGCCACGCCGACGGCCGCCAGCGAACGGCCCTGATAGACATCCGGGCTGAGACGCAGCACTTTCGTGCGCGGATCGTAATGATCCGAAAGAAATCCTTCGGCCGGCTCAATCGCGACGTTCCGCAGCCCATGCGTCGCGAGCACGCGTGCGGCCGCTTCGGCGCCGCTCATCCCGCTGTGCGGCGCAATTTGGCTCGCGCGCGCGAACGCGCCTTTCACCTTAACAGTCGCCCAGATGCTCAGCAGCATCGCCGGACCGACGATCAGAAAATAGTATGGATCCCACCAGATCATGATGATCGCTCTCCCATGCCGAACGAACAGTCACCAGCGCACCGCTCAGTTTGGCAGTAATTATACGCAACCATTCGGCTGAAGGGTGGGAGGCGAGCCTCCCGGCGCGCCGCGGCTCGGCAGGAGCCTTGCCCTCCCGAGCTCGCCGGAAGGCTCGCCCTCCCGCTCAATCCGACATCAGGTCCTGGTGGTCAAGCAATTCGAGCTTGTTCGACCGCAACACCTTGGCCGCCATCTCCAGATTGTCGGCGTGCAGAGCGATCGCGCCCGAGCCCTTGGGCTGAATCAGCAACGGATACGTGTAGTTGATATTCACTTCGCCCGACATCAGTGCCGCCCAGGTGTGCAGCAGGGCGCGTTTGCCGGGCGGCAGGCTGACCACCAGCAACTCGGCCTCGGAGACCGGAAACTCGTGCCCGACCAGAACCTTGTAGGCCTCATCCGGCTTATCCACGATCATCCGAATGATCGCGCAGTCCACGGCGTTCACGATCGAAAGCGCGACGATGTGAATCTCGGTCTTGTCGAACAGCCGGGTCAGATGGAGAAGCTGCCCGACGCGGCTCTCCATGAAAACCGAAAGCTGGCGGACCGTGGGAAAACCCTGGGCCTCGATTGTTTCCAGCGGCTCAAGTGACATAGGGCGCCTCATGCTCAGTCGGCTGAATCCCGTCGGTGATGGGTCGTGTCCCCGGTCTAGTCTCTCATTTCCCGTCTTGAGTTTCTAGATACGCCGTGCCAAATCCGCAGTTTTTTGGAGTGCCATCCTGGCAGACCCGCGCACAACTCCATTGTACACCGCTTCATAAGTCTTTCCAGACTCGACTTTTAGAATCGTCCAGCCCGCCGGAGTGCTGGCATTCGGCTTGCTTCGAGCATCTCTGTGAGCGGTTCGCTCAGAAGGCGGGCTTCGGTCCGCCTTTGATGTAAGGAGACTTCGAATGTCCAAAATCATCGGCATTGACCTGGGCACCACCAACTCGGTTGTGGCGATCTTGGAGGGCGATCAGCCGAAGGTGCTCACCAACGCCCAAGGCTCGCGGCTCACCCCTTCAGTCGTCGCGATCACCGACAAGGGCGAGCGGCTGGTCGGGCAGATCGCCAAGCATCAGCAGATCACCAACCCCCAGAACACCATATACAGCATCAAGCGCTTCATGGGCCGGCGGCACAGCGAGGTCGCCAGCGAGGAGAAGCTGGTCCCCTACAAGATCGTCGGCGGACCGGACGAACTCGTGAAGGTTGAGATTCGCGGCAAACAATACACGCCGCCCGAGATCAGCGCCATGATCCTCCAGGACCTCAAAAAGACGGCCGAGGACTATCTCGGGCAGAAGGTGGATCGCGCCGTCATCACGGTGCCGGCCTACTTCAACGATTCGCAGCGTAAGGCTACCAAAGAGGCGGGTGAGATCGCCGGCCTGAAGGTCGAGCGCATCATCAACGAGCCGACGGCCGCCGCGCTGGCGTACGGCCTCGACAAGAAGAAGAACGAGAAGGTCGCCGTGTTCGACTTGGGCGGCGGCACCTTCGACATTTCCATCCTCGATATCGGCGACGGCGTCTTCGAGGTGCTCGCCACTAATGGCGACACGCATCTGGGCGGCGACGACTACGACCAGGTGCTGATCGACTTCGTCGCCGACGAGTTCCGCAAAAAGGAGGGCATCGACCTCCGCAAGGATCCGATGGCCCTGCAGCGGTTGAAAGAAGCTTGTGAGAAAGCCAAGTGCGAGCTGTCGAGCCTGATGGAGACCAGCATCAATCTGCCGTTCATCACGGCCGACCAGAGCGGGCCCAAGCACTTACAGACCACGATCACGCGGACGAAGTTCGAGCAGCTCACGACTTCTTTGACCGAGCGCTGCCGCGGGCCGCTGATGCGCTGCCTGGAAGATTCCAAGCTCGCTCCCAAAGACGTCGACGAGGTCGTACTGGTCGGCGGCTCCACCCGCACACCCGCTGTGCAGCGCCTGGCGAAAGAGATTTTCGGCAAGGAGCCGAACAAGAGCATCAATCCCGACGAGGTGGTCGCAGTCGGTGCGGCCGTGCAGGGCGCTGTGCTTTCCGGCGAGTACGGCAAGGAAATCCTGCTGCTGGACGTGACGCCGCTCTCTCTGGGCGTCGAAACGCTCGGCAACGTCATGACCAAGCTGATCGAGCGGAACACGACGATTCCGACCAGCAAAACCGAGACGTTCAGCACGGCCGCCGACAACCAGACCGAGGTGACCATCCACGTGCTGCAGGGCGAGCGGCCGATGGCCATCGACAACCGCACGCTGGGCCGCTTCAACCTGACCGGCATCCCGCCGGCGCCGCGCGGCATGCCGCAGGTCGAGGTCACGTTTGATATCGACGCCAACGGCATCTTGAACGTCTCGGCCCGCGACAAGGCCACGGGCAAGGAGAACAAGATCCGCATCGAGGGCACCAGCGGCCTGACCAAGGAGGAGATCGAGCGGATGAAGCGCGACGCCGATGCGCACGCCGAGGAAGACCGCCGCAAGCGCGAACTGATCGACGCCCGCAATCGAGCCGAGGCCACGGCCTACGAGATCGAGAAGCAGCTCAAGGAATACGGCGACAAGATTCCAGCCGGCGACCGCGCGACGGTCGAGAGCGCGATCTCCAATGTCCGCGAGGTGGCGAAAGGCGACGATGCCAGCGCCATCCAGAAAGCGACCGAGAACCTGAACTCGGCCGCGCAGAACATCGGCAAGATCATCTATGAAGAAATGGCCCGCAAGCAGGGCGCGGCTGGCGGAGCTACCGGTCGCGGTCCCGGCCCTGGCGAAGCCGAGCCGGCCGGTGCCGGCGCGCACCGTCCCGGCGAGGACGTGATCGACGCCGAGTACGAAGTCAAGAAATAGCCCGACGCACATGGGCGTCGGTTTAACATAGCCATAGGCGCGGGGTTCGTCCTCGCGCCTGTTTTTTGCGCGGCCGACGCCATAGGCTGGCGCATCGGTCGGGCAAGACGCTACGGTTTCGAAGACGACCGGCGGCGCGCCGCGTGCCCGGTTGCGGTGGGGCGGACTCGGCGGTCGCTCTTGTTCTAAAGCCTTTGAGCCAACAGGCGCGGACTGGCCGCTGGCGGGAGAGTTCCATGCGCACGTTGATTCCGGGTGCCTCACCACTCTGCGCCGCGGCGTGGGTGAGCTTTTTGGTGTCACTCGCGCTGGCTGCAGGTTGCAAGCGGCACGAGGCGCCGGCGCCACCTCCGGCGCCGGCGGTCACCGTGGCCCGGCCCGTGCAGCGCGAAGTGATCGAGTGGGATGAGTACACGGGCCGGCTCGACGCCGTCGAATCGGTCGAGGTGCGGGCGCGCGTCAGCGGCCTCATCATATCTGCCCCGTTCGGTGAAGGAGCCTTGGTCAAACAGGGCGACCTGTTGTTCGAGATTGACGTGCGCCCCTTCCAGGCCGAACTCGACAGCCGGCTCGCCGACGTGGCCAAAGCGGAGGCCCAGGTGGCGCTGGCACAAGTGGAGTTCAAACGAATCAAAAACCTGTTGCCCGACAACGCTACGGAACTCGAATTCGACACGGCCAAAGCTAACCTGCAACAGGCCCAGGCCGCGCTGGCCGCTGCTCAGGCGGCGGTGGATGCAGCGCGGCTGAACGTCGAGTGGTGCCGCGTGACCGCTCCGATTTCCGGCCGCATCAGCCGCAAGAATGTCACGCCCGGCAACCTGATCACCGGCGGCACCGGCACCGGCACCCTCCTCACCAGCATCATGTCGATCGACCCCATCTACTGCTACGTCGACGTCGATGAGCAGTCTGTGCTCAAGTATCAGCGCCTGTCGCGCGAGAAGAAGCGCGTCAGCGCCCGCGACGCGCGCATTCCCTGCTTCCTGCAGTTAGGCAACGAGACCGGTTTCCCGCACGAAGGCGTGGTCGATTTCGTGGATAACCGCATCGATCCGGGCACCGCCACGATCCGGGCGCGCGGGGTGTTTCCGAACGCCGAAGGCTGGCTGACGCCGGGGTTCTTCGGGCGCATGCGCGTGCCCGGCAGCGGACGCTATGAGACGCTGCTGGTGCCCGATTCGGCCGTCACCACCGACCAGAGCCAGAAGCTGCTGCTCGTGCTGGGACCGGACAACACGATCGCTACCCGCGCGGTCAAGCTGGGCGCGCTGTTCGGCGAGCTGCGTTCGATCGAATCCGGCCTGTCGCCGGATGACCTGGTGGTGATTAACGGTCAGATGCAGGCGCGGCCCGGCACTAAGGTCAAGCCGCGCGAGGAACCCATTTCAGTCGCATCCTTTCAACTTACGGCGCCCGGTTCCCCGACTACGCAGGCGCTGCCGGCC
Organism: Phycisphaerae bacterium; assembly: GCA_036505095.1. GTDB lineage: Bacteria > Planctomycetota > Phycisphaerae > UBA1845 > UBA1845 > DASXUA01. The sequence goes on along the minus strand of DASXUA010000092.1, from coordinate 3,052 downwards.
GCGCGCGAGCCGGCTGACCATGAGCAGGCGACCACGAGCGCCACGCAGCCCCGGCAACTGGCTACCGACCGCGAGCCGTCGCCGACCACCGAGGATCCCCGGCCACCGACACCCGCCACCGAGGGGAGCGCGCCATGAGGTTCGCGCATTTCTTCATCGACCGGCCGGTGTTCGCGGCCGTGCTTTCCATCGTGGCCGTGATCGTCGGCGCCCTCGCGATTTTCACGCTGCCCATTGCGCAGTATCCCGAGATCGTGCCGCCGACCGTCACCGTGAGCGCCAGCTACCCGGGCGCCAACCCCACGGTCGTGGCCGATACCGTCGCCACGCCGATCGAGGAACAAATCAACGGCGTCGAGAACATGCTCTACATGTCCAGCCAGAGCACCAACGGCAATATGACGCTCACCATCACGTTCAAGCTCGGGACCAATCTGGACATCGCGCAGGTGCAGGTGCAGAACCGCGTGACGATCGCGGAACCCCAACTGCCCCAGGAGGTGCGCCAGATCGGCATCACGGTGCGCAAGGCCTCACCCGATCTGACGCTGGCCGTCTCCCTGTTCTCGCCCGATAACAGCCGCGACACGCTTTACCTGAGCAATTACGCCACCCTGCAAGTGCGCGATGAGTTGGCGCGACTGCCGGGCGTCGGCGATCTGAGCGTATTCGGCGCGCGTGATTATTCGATGCGGCTGTGGCTCGATCCCGAGAAGCTGGCTTCCCTAAGCATTACGGCCGGCGACGTGGTCGCGGCCGTGCAGGAGCAAAACGTGCAGGTGGCGGCGGGCGTCGTCGGCGGACCGCCCCTGCCGCCCGGCACCACGAATTTTCAATACACCGTCAGCGCGCTGGGCCGGCTCACCGATCCACAGCAATTCGCCGACATCGTGGTCAAGACCGGCAGCGACGGACGCGTTACGCGCGTGCGCGACGTGGCGCGGGTTGAGTTGGGGGCCGCCGACTACACCACCGCCTTCTCGTACAACGGGCAACCGTCCGTGGGCATCGGCGTCTTTCAGCTTCCGGGCACCAACGCCATTCAGACCGCCAACGCCATTTACGCTCGGATGAAAGAACTCAAGCAGGCATTCCCCCCCGGATTGGACTACTCGATTCCCTACGACACGACCATCTTCGTGCGCAACAGCATCCGCGACATCGTCAAGACTCTTTTCGAAGCCATCGGCCTGGTGGTGCTGGTGGTGCTGGTCTTTCTCCAAAGTTGGCGGGCGTCGCTGGTGCCCCTGCTGGCCATCCCGGTGTCGCTGGTCGGCACCTTTGCGGTGATGCGCGCCGCCGGCTTTTCGATTAACAACCTGTCGTTGTTCGGCATGGTGCTGGCCATCGTCATCGTCGTCGATGATGCCATCGTGGTAGTCGAGAACATCGAGCGCTGGATCGAGCACGGGCTCGCGCCGCGCGAGGCGGCCTACAAGGCCATGGACGAGGTCACCGGTGCCGTCATTGCGATCGCCTTCGGCCTGTCGGCCGTTTTCATTCCGGTCGCGTTCATCAGCGGCATCACGGGACAATTCTATCGGCAGTTCGCCCTGACGATTGCGTTCTCGACCTTGCTCTCGGCGTTCAACTCGCTGACGCTCAGCCCGGCGCTGTCGGCCTTGCTCCTGCGGCCGCGCGAGGCCAAACCGGACTGGTTGGCACGCGCGTTGAACGCACTCCTGGGCTGGTTTTTCAGGATGTTCAACAAGGGGCTGCATGGCACGGCTACGGCCTATGCTGCCGCGCTGCGCCGCGTCGTGCGCGTGGCCGCGCTGGCGCTCTTGGTCTACGCCGGGCTGCTGGTCCTGGCCTATACCGGATTCAAGACGGTCCCCACCGGCTTCATTCCAGCCCAGGATGCCGGATATCTGCTCGTCAGTTTGCAGATGCCCGACGCGGCCACGATCGATCGCACCGAGCGCGTGGTCCGGCGGCTGGCGGAGATCGCGCACCAGGTGCCCGGCGTCAAGGACACCGTCGCGATCGCCGGCCTCTCGATCATCACGCGCACCAATCAGAGCAACGCCGGAACGATGTTCGTCCCGCTCGCGGATTTCGACGAGCGCGTCGGCCATCGGGACCAATCCGCACAGGCGATCGCCCGCCAGTTGACGCAGCGCTACGCGGAAATTCAGGAGGGCTTCGCGCTGGTGATCCCGCCGCCACCGGTGCGCGGGATGGGCAATGCCGGCGGCTTCAAGCTTCAGGTTGAAGACCGCGCCGGCCGCTCCACGGCCCAGGAACTGCAAACCGCTACCGACAAGCTGGTCGCCGCCGCGCGGGGTAATCCGAAGTTGCAAGGATTGTTCACCGGATATCGCGCCAACGTCCCGCAGCTCTACGCCAACATTGATCGTGTCAAGGTCAAGATGCAGGACGTGCAGGTGACGAATGTCTTTCAGGCCTTGCAGGTCTTTCTAGGGAGCCTGTACATCAACGATTTCAATTTCCTGGGACGCACCTACCGGGTACTGGCCCAGGCTGACGGGCCGTTTCGCGCGACCGCCTCCAAAGTCGCCCAGCTCAAGACGCGCAACCGCGCCGGCCAGATGGTCCCGCTCGGGGCCGTCCTGGATTTGCAGGACATCACCGGCCCGGACCGGATCAACCGCTACAATCTCTACCGCTCGGCCGAGATCACCGGCAGCACCGCTCCGGGAGTCAGCAGCGGTGAGGGACTGGCGGTGATGGACGACTTGGCCAAGAAGAATCTACCGGCCGGCTACGACATCGAGTGGACCGAGTTGGCCTATCAGGAGAAACTGGCCGGAAACACCGCGCTCCTGATTTTTCCGCTTTGCGTGCTGTTCGTCTGGCTGACGCACTCGGCCGAATACGAGAGCTTTGCTCTGTCGACCGCCATCATCCTGATCGTGCCCATGTGCCTGTTGAGCGGCATCGCCGGCGTGTGGCTGCGCGGCATGGACAACAATATTTTCACGCAGATCGGCTTCGTCGTGCTGGCCGGCTTGAGCGCCAAGAATGCCGTGCTCATCGTGGAGTTCGCCAAACAGCAGCAGGAGCACGGCCTCGCCAGCCGCGAAGCCGC
>DASXUA010000091.1:0-2887 GCA_036505095.1 Phycisphaerae bacterium | reverse complement strand
GACCATCCCTGGGCCCGCGAACTGCGGGCCCAATCCGCCGGCGCGGCCCGCGAAACCGCCGCCCAGCCCGCGACGCCTCGGGACGCGAAAGCGGAAGCCGATCTGGCGAGCCTGCTTAACCCGTAACTCTGACTGAACATGAGCCCCGGACTTGCGTCCGGGGTTCTGATGCAAGGCGCAGCGGAATTCGTTAGACAAATGGGGATACAATCGGCGTCCACCGCTTAAGGACTGCTCTTGACGCCGGAGAGTGTTTCGCGAATGCTCTGCACTTCGCTTGAGGCGCGGAATCCATCCAAAGCGAGGAGATTGCACAATGAAGTTGCGTTTGACTGGTGCCGCACTACTGCTGGCGATTGTGACGGGGTGCGCGTCGGCCGTGCGGCCGGGAGAGTTGCCGCTGGGGCAATGGTCGGGCTCGGGCCGCGTCGCGTATGAGGTCTGGAAAGATTCCGACGACGCCAAGGCCGACAGTATCAGCCGGACCTACGCGACGCGCATGAGCATTCAACTCGCCCAGATCGACGGCCACGCTGTGACCCTGATCGAGATTTTCTCGGAGCGCGGCACGCTGCCGGTCAAAGACTGGGGCGACCAGACACATCTCAAGATCGCGCTTGTCCCCGCCAAGCGCGTCTCGGATGCAATGGTGCTCTACCGCGTGGTCGCGCTCGATTTCAATCCCAAACCCACCGATCACCTGCACGTCGACGAAAAGGCGCAGCCCGTCAGCGCAAGCTGTACGATGCTTGAGGGTGATAGCGTGCTGCTGATCCATTATGGCGACGGCGCGGTCGACTCGCTCCGCTTCGCGGGCAACATGGTCGAAAAGGCCGGCCTGATCGCCAGCGATGATGGCGAAGTCCACTGGGCCGAACGCCTTCACCAGCGCTAGCGCCTCGGGCACTCACAGCTTGCCGCACGGGCAAGTCCGCCCCGCCGCGGCGGATTCCGCCACGGCGGATCTGCGACTGCGACACGGCGGATCCACTGCGGCGGACAAGAAACCGCTTGCCCGCGCTAGCCCTGTAACGGATCTCATAGTCGGATGGCGATCAGCAGCAGTTCTGTCAGATAGAACTGGAGCTTTCCACCGGCCGTGTACTCCGGCGCGAGCGCGGCGCGGGCGGGCGGCGGTGCTGCCAGCAGCATCTGCTGCAAGCGGACTTTCGTGGCCGCGTCCAGACCCTGCATGTCGGACCAGAATTCGAAGCCGCGCGGTTTGCGAAACAACTCCCGGTGCTGGATTTCAAAGCCGACGTGCTCGAACACCCGCAGCCATTCCGCATCTGTTAACGCGCGTTGGTGACTGGGGTCGCGCAGCTTCTCGAAGGCATTGATGTAGTCGGCCGCCGCCGGATCTTCCGGAACCACGTTATCGATCATCGCGGCTACGCCGCCGGTTTTCAGGACGCGAAACATTTCGCGCACGAACGCGCCGCAGTCGGCGAAATGGTGCGGCGCGACCCGGCAGGTGACCAAATCGAAGGCGCCTTCGGTCCACGGAAGCGCGCCGGCGTCGGCGGCCGCGAAGCGCACGTGCGTGTGGCCCTTTTCGCGAATAAACTTGCGGGCGGCGCGCAGCATTTCGGGCGTCAGGTCGGAGGCGATCACGGACTCGACATGCGGCGCGAAAGCCAGCGCGGTGTGGCCACCGCCGGTAGCGATATCGAGGACGCGCCACGCGCGCCGCGGTGCCGCGAGCGCCAGCAGTCGATCCAGACTTTCGCCCCGCGAGTGATCGCTGCTGTTGACATAGCGCTCGGCGTGCCGGCCGAACTGCTGCTGCACGAGCTTGCGCGAATCAGACACGGATCGATAATAACGCTGCGCCTGGTGTTCGATCCATCCTCGCGCCTTACCGGGCCCGCACTTTACCGGCATATTGAATAATCCCTGTTGGCGGCTTCCCAGGAGCACAACATGAGAACCCTGTTCACCCTGGCGGTGGCGGTGTGGCCGGCCGCGGCGTTGTTCGGGCAGGCAGCTCTCCAGGAGCCGCCGGACTTTCCGAACGTGTATCCCGGTCCTGGCGTGTTACGGCCGGGTACTTCTCCGTGCTTCCTGCTGGCGAGCGGCGCCATCGTGCCGGGTGACGTGGACTGGGTGCAGGTGACGCTCCCACGCGCCAGCCTGCAGACCGTCGTTGATCTGGACTTCCCGACCGGCGGCGGAAGCTCCGCGGCCAGCTCCCTGCTGGTTTTTGTCGCGGGCGGCGCCACGTTCTTCGGCAATGCCGACAACAATGGACCGAACGACAACTTCTGCGGACTCGGCAGCGCGAGCGTACCCGTCGGCAGCACGCTGGACTCAGCCATCGCCCTGGGCGCCACACCCCGCAACGCGGTGGTGCACATCGGCATTACCGGCGCGGGCGACGCCGGCTTTTCCGGCATGCACAGCAAGACGTTTACGTACAACCTGTGGGTCTACGTCGTGCCCGGACCGTGCGTGGCGAACAGCGATTGCTACGACGGCGTCGGCTGCACCGTGGAAACCTGCGTGCTGCCGGGCGGAACCTGCCTGAATACACCCAGCAACGCCCTGTGCGATGACGGCTCATTCTGCGATGGGGTCGAAATCTGCGATGCGACGCTCGGCTGTCAGGCCGGCACGCCGCCGAACTGTGATGACAGCATCGGGTGCACCGCGGACGTTTGCAGCGATGCAGCGAACGCGTGCCTGCACACCCCCGACGACGCGGCCTGCGATGATGGCGCATTCTGCAACGGTGCCGAAACGTGCGTCGCCGGGCTCGGCTGCCTGGTGGGCATGCCGCCGGACTGCGATGACGGCGTGCCATGCACGGTCGATTCTTGCGACGCCGCGCTGAATACTTGTGTGCACACGCCGCTCGACGCGCTGTGCGACGATGGGACGGTTTGCA
>DASXUA010000090.1:0-3476 GCA_036505095.1 Phycisphaerae bacterium | reverse complement strand
CACGTGAAACTCCAGCAGTTCGATATAGACCACCATGCTCGCATCGAATTTGCGACCGACGTCCATCGGGTCGTAAGACACATCCAGCGTCCTGCGCAGGTAGTCTTCGCTGCGGGCCGGCTCGACGAAGTCCACGTGCGTCTTGCGCGTCTGCAACTCGGCCGCAAGCTTGTCACGAATGTGGCTGGCGGTTTCGACGCGCACGTAGGGGTAATCGAACAGCGTCTCGGGCTGCGCCCACACGAGGATCAGCACGTTTTGCCCGGTGAGCTTCGTGAACTCGGCCGGGACCTTGCGTTTGTGCTCGCCCATCATGACCAGCGGCGTGAACCAGTTGCAGCCGCTCGAAAGTATGGCGGTCGCCAGCAGCAACGCGTATGTGACTAGTCTCGGCATGTCGATCCCCTCGCAGGCCGGCCATGCACTCGGGACTCAGGACGAAGTACTTAGGACTGCCATGGCGGGCTTGCGTGCGCCATCGTGCCCAGGATTGTGTACGCCCAGGCCGCCAAAAACAAGAGCAGGCTGATCAGTGCGAGGAGGCCGGGGCTGATACGCAGCCAGTTGAACGCCCAGCTCCTGCCGGTGGCCAGAACATTGAGCGCGCCGGCCAGCGTGATCATCGTGGCAACGGCCAACAGGAATCCCATAGGCTGGACCGAAGCGGCCTTGAGCCAATGCCCGCGCACGGTCCAGGCGAACGCCGTCGTCATTCCGCAAGTCGGGCAGGGATAGCCGGTGATGGCCAGAAAGGTGCAAGGCGCCAGGCCGAGCTGCTGATGCGTCCCGTGCCCCGCCGGGTCAGGCTTGAGCCACGCGGCCAACAGCAGGACACCCGCAGCGCAGGCCGCAACGGCCGAAGCCAGCGCGCGCTCACGGCTACCACGGCAAGGAACGCGATAAACCAGCGGACCCCACGGCCGGGCCGCCGAGATAGGCGGCCGAAACGCTACGGCGGAGGTTGTCCGCTGGGCGGTGCCTGCGCTGGCGGCTGAATCGTTCACGCCTTCCAGACTAGACGTGTGTTCGCCGCTCGTCAATTCAGCGGGCGTACGCATCGCAAGGATTCGTTGACCGGCGACGACGCATTCCTATAATCGCCGCTCCGGTAGCCGTGAGCGGTTTCGTCTACCGGGGAAAGGCAGTGCGAATCCGTGGACGAGCATGTCGCGGTGGGGCTGGTTCCCGCCACTGATTATTCCTTTCTGATCCGGCGTCTGCATTCGCTCACGGGTCTGGCGCCGATCGGTGCGTATCTGGTGATCCACTTGTTCACCAACGCCTCGATCCTGGCGGGGCCGGAGGCGTTCCAGAGCAACGTCGATCGCATCCACTTACTGGAAAAGATGAAGATTCTCTGGCTGGTCGAGTGGGTTTTCATTTTCATTCCCATCATCTTTCACGGACTGCTGGGCGTCGTCATTTGGCAGACCTCTGAGCCGAACGCCAGCCGCTATCAGTACGGCGCGAACCTGCGCTACACCCTGCAGCGTTGGACCGGCATCATCGCGGGCGTATTCATCGCCTATCACGTATGGCAGTTCCATTGGATGTTCAAGGCCCTGGGCGGCGGCGCGTTCGACGCGCAGGAGGCCGCGCTCAGCACAGCCCGGACCATCCAGGCTTCCTGGTGGATTGGCCCGTTCTACGCCGTGGGGGTGTTAGCGTCGGTATATCATCTGGCGAACGGAATCTGGACATCGTTGATCACGTGGGGCATCACCATCGGTCCGCGCTCGCAGCGCGTCGCCGGCTACGTGTGCACTGCGTTCGGCATCGCGCTGGGCCTGGTCGGGATTGGCGCGCTGTCGGGATTCAAGGCCTTTAGGTCGCGCGGCACGCCGGCGCTCCAAGCCAGAGAAATAATATCTATTCCGGTGCAGCCCGGTGCCGGTGAGTAACGCGACTCATCTGAAACCTGAAATTAGAAAATCGGAAAGCCCTCAAAATGGCAAAGCAGAACGTGGTGGTAGTCGGCGGAGGCCTGGCCGGTCTGGCGGCCGCCATGAAGCTGGCTGAGATCGGCATTCACGTCGATTTGATCAGCATGGTGCCCGTGAAGCGCTCGCACAGTGTCTGCGCTCAGGGCGGCATTAACAGCGTCAACGAAGTCACGCGCCAGGAAGGCGACACGGAGTGGAAGCACTTCGATGACACCGTGTACGGCGGTGATTTCCTGCAGCATCAGCCACCCGTCAAGGAGATGTGCGAGTGGGGCCCGAAGATTATCGATTTGATGGATCGGCTGGGGGTGCCCTTCAACCGCACGCCCGAGGGCTTCCGCGATCAGCGGCGCTTCGGTGGGACGCTGTTCCGCCGCACGGCCTTCGCCGGAGCGACGACCGGACAGCAATTGCTGTATGCGCTCGACGAGCAGGTGCGTAAGTGGGAATCCGCCGGCCTGATTAGCAAGTATGAGTTCTGGGATTTCCTGTGGCCCGTGATCGACGGCCTCGGTACCTGCCGCGGGATCGTGGCCCAGGACATGTTCAGTATGGAAATCCGCGCGTTCCCAGGGGATGCAGTGCTGCTGGGCACCGGCGGATGTGGGCTGATCTTCGGCAAGAGCACCATGTCGATGATCTGCACCGGCGGGGCCAACGCGCGCGCCTATCAGGCCGGCGTCAAGTATGCCAATGGCGAATTCGTGCAGGTACACCCCACCGCCATTCCGGGCGCCGACAAGCTGCGCCTGATGAGTGAGAGCGCCCGCGGAGAAGGTGGGCGTGTCTGGGTGCCGCGCAAACCGCAGGACCCGCGCGCGCCGCGCGAGATTCCGGCGGCGGAGCGCTATTACTTCCTCGAGGAAAAATATCCCAAGTATGGGAACCTGGTGCCGCGCGACATCGCCACGCGCGAGATTTTCCACATCTGTGTAAACGAGGGGCTGAGTGTCGAGCCGGGCCAACTGTGTGTCTATCTGGATATTACGGAACTTCCGGCGGCCGCCCAGAAGAAGCTCGAAGGCATTCTGGAAATCTACGAGAAATTCCAGGGCGTGGATCCGCGGCACGCGCCGATGAAGATCTTTCCGGCCGTACATTACTCAATGGGCGGATTATGGGTGGACTACGAGCGCGATCCGGTTACGAATGGCCTGAAGCTCGGCGCACCGCGCAACCAGATGACGAACGTGCCTGGTCTATATGCGATCGGCGAGGCCGATTACCAATATCACGGCGCTAATCGACTGGGGGCGAACTCGCTGCTCTCGTGCATTTTCTCCGGACTGCTGGTCGGTCCCAGCGTTCAGACTTACGTCAGGAATCTCAAGGGCGCCAGTGCGGCCGACATCCCGTCGTCGCTGTTCGAGCGCGAGGTCCAGCGCCAGAATGCCCTGGTCGACGCCCTGATCAATCGAGAAGGAACTGAAAATCCTTATCAGATTCACAAGGAATTGGGCGAGAGTATGACGGCCAACGTGACCGTCGTGCGCTACAACGACAAGATCCGCGAGACCTTACACAAGATCGATG
>DASXUA010000089.1:0-3308 GCA_036505095.1 Phycisphaerae bacterium | reverse complement strand
ACGCGACGTAGTCTTCGCGCAAAACCAGACATGTGCCTCTTCCTTCCGCTGAATGAATGCGAACGCGCCGCCCTGCCAGGCCGCGTGTTACGCTCGTTCGCCGCGCAGTCAGTTCTACGCCACATGAGCGGCGCAGAACTCGCTGGCGGTACCCACAAAAAAAGAGCGCCCCCACACGCTCCGTCGCGATGGGATCGCTCTCTCAACCTTCCCGCTCTCACGCCGCGGACCCACTGACCGCGGCGCTCAAGTTAGACGTATCTTATGAAATCAGGCAAGACATTTCAAGAGTCTCTAAATTCCGGCACACCGTGAGCACTTAAATCTATGCCGTTACTGGTGTTATGACGCGATTCGTTGCCACGGGCGCGACTTCGCGAGCGGCGCCGAATAAGTGAATTGGCTGGTACACGGGCCTGGCCGGGCCGCGCCGATGATCGATGAAGAACCTCGCGTTTGCACTGGACCGCCCGAATAAGCTCTCCCCCGCTCCAGCGGGCCTCGCTGCTAACGGCTCTATGATCTCCAGGACTATCTGACCAGCATCAGTACACCGACGTTTCCGTTGGTCGAGGGTGCACTGTTCTGCACCGTCAGCCCAGGACCGGCGTAGACCACCGGCTGGACGTAGAGATGCTTGGTGGTGCCGCTCAGATCAACGTGCATGATGCGGACGAATCGTATGCCGACAATCGTGAAGAGGGTGTTGCTTCCACTTCCAGTGAAGCTGCTGTGCAGGAAGATGCCAACGACGTCGCCCACGCGCTGGTTCACGTCGGACTCCAACGTGGAACGCAGACCAGGTTCCCCGTAAACGCCGTAGGTGACCGGGCTGCCATCGGGCTGGGTGAACACGAGGTTGGTCGTGTGAAAGGTGGACTCGATATCGTCGTTGGAGATATTGTTGTCAATCTGGTCTCTGAGCCGCGTATTCGTGCCACCGCCGCTGGTTGGGACGTAGAGCAATCCGAGATTGCCGCTGGCGCCGGTGTTGACCGGAAAGATATCGACCTCGCGTATGCCGTCCGGGGCAGCGATGACTTGTCCGCTAGAGGAGTTGTAGGCGTAGGCGTCCGATCCGGTCGCGACCATCTGGTCGTACAGGGTTTTGCCGATAGTAAAGGGCAGCATGGGGGCTGTGCCCAAAGTGACGTCGTAGCCCGCCATGCGATCGTTGACGGCCGCCGTGGCGCTGGCATGCGCTTGCCCGGATTTGAGCCCTAGAATCGGACCGAACAGGTAATTCACCGGCTCATTCACGCCCCCGCTAGTCCGGCTCAACGTCACCTGGACGGCGTTGAAGCGCGCTGTGCTCGAGGAATCGAGGCTGGCTGAGGGGTTCGTGAAGCTGTAGCGGCCTTTGACGATGTCTTGGTCGGCAACCTTGGTTTCCTTGCTGTTGCTGCGGTTGTACCCGGCATACGTGCGGGTACGCGTGTTGATCTGCGTGGCAAGTGTGTCGTGACTGTCGAAGCTGGTCTGGGCTAACGTGACGGCCTGTCCAGTGGTTCCGACGTAAGCCGAGACGCCCGCCAGCGCGGCCGCGTCGGCCGACACTTGCAGTTCATTCTTGGCCACGTAGAGCCGGCCGAGATCGATGGTCAGTGCTCCGAAACCCAGTATGACCGGAGCGGTAACCGCGACGACGACACCCGTCGCAGCGCGCCGCCGATATCGCGCGACGCGTTGATCGAAACTTATGCGGCCGCGTGCGCGTGCAACTGAAGAACCGCTGGCAGCGAATTGACCTTGGGTACTCAAACCGTCGCGCAACATGGGACGCCTCCCTAAACGTACCGTGACGTTCGGATCCCTACCGGAGCAACGCCTACGACGTGGCTCCGGGCAGCGCGACCATCCGGGACAAGGTGAGTTGTCCCGGACTCGACGCTTTGCGTCCCACCCTCGCGAGTGGTTTGCCCTTGCGGGATGTCCGTGTCCCACCGGCGAGTCTGGAATATAACGCGGCGCTCGGCAAATCCGGGCCGGCTTGCCAGCGGGCGGATGGTTGCAATCCTCGGCTGGGCGGACAGTTGCGCGCCGGGTTTTCACGCAGGTTTTCCGCCACCCACCCGCGACCGCTAGAACGGACGTCGCGCCAACATTTTGGGACGCCGTGTTCAGAGCCGCTACGTGGGGTTGATGAGAAGGTGAGGCGTGACGCCGGTGTCGATGTGCGGAGGTCCACTCCCGAGTTGGGCAGTCCGCATGGGATGCTGGCCAGCCCGTTCGGCGCGGCGCGGCGTCTCAGGATGCTTTCGCAGCGACCGCAGCGCTTGATGGCGCTGGCGGTCCGCTCAAAGTCGCCAGATTCTGGCTCACTTCCGCCAGCAATGCGGCGAGTTGCGTCCCCATCTCACCCAGGCCATGTTCCGGGGGATTCGCAGACACCAGATCAGCGAGCATCTGCTCGAACGTGGCCAGATCGGCCTGACGGCGCGCCCGCAAGGCCTCGACGGTTTCGACAAATTGGCGATAGAGCTCCTTGAACTCATCGTTCTTGCGCAGCGGGCGGCAGGCCGGATATCGGCCCGCGCGCAGCTCGCGCAAGTAACCGCTGATGACAAAGAGCGGGCCGCAGATGCGATGCGTCAGCAGGAAGCTCCAGGCCCCGAAGGCGGCCGCCGTGAGGAACGCGAATCCGAGACCGAATCCCACTACCAGCCGCACGGCCTCTGCCGCGTCCCCGGGGCGCGGATTCAGTACGTGCGCGCGTGTGTGTTCCTGCATGACGTAGAGCATGGTCACCGCCAGCGTCGTGCTGGCGGAAAACACCGCCCCCATCAGCCAGGCCGCATACTTCCACTGAAAATGCGGATTGATGACATAGCGCCGGCGGCGCAACCTGCGTGTCGTGCGTGCTTCGGGTCTTGGCTCGCTGTTCATGCGTATCTCCGGCTAGGGCTGTCCATTCGCCAGCGCCAATTATGAGATATGCGGCGCCGCGATGACTCCTTGTATCTATCGGTCGTGAAAAGCCGGGACTGATGCGCGCGCGGCGCTGACGGGTCGTGAATTATGGGACGGGCGGTCCGGACTCAGAGGCACTGAGGAGCTGAAGAGGGGAAAAGTCAAGCAATGGGCTCAGTCGCTCGGTCCCTCAGAGTCCTTCTTCGCGAAGCGCTCGGTGATGGTCTGGTCTATCGTTCACCGGCCGCTGCGGGGTGGGCGGCCGCGGCCGTTGCGGCTGGCGCGCGACACGGTTTCCAGCGCGGCGATATGCCGCAAGCGGACGAAAACGTGATGGTCTGAATTGGGTTCGGCGATGAACAGTTCCGATTTCATCAGGACGGCCAGTGCCGGATCGT
>DASXUA010000088.1:0-7687 GCA_036505095.1 Phycisphaerae bacterium | reverse complement strand
CGAGCATCCCGATTACGTCCGCTTGGCGCTTGCCGCGGCCGAGCTGTGGCGCCGCCTGGAGCGCGAAACCGGCCTGCCGCTCATGCAAACCTGCGGCGGCCTGGACATCGGTCCGCCGGAAGGTTTGCTGGTGTCCGGCTCGAAGCGAAGCTGCGACCACGCCGGTCTGAAGCACGACTACCTGGCGCGCGGTGAACTGGAGCGCCGCTTCCCGCAGTTCAAGCACGTCGACGACGTGGCGGCCATCTATCAGCCAGATGCCGGAATTCTGGCCCCAACGCGCTGCGTCATCGCCCAGGCAGATGTGGCGCGGCAACTGGGCGCACGCATCGTCGAGGGCATGCGCGTTACGCGCATCGTGCCGAACACGCGTGACGTTCTGATCGAAACCTCGACCACGACCTATCGCGCGCAGCGCGTCATCATCTCGCTGGGCCCGTGGACCTCATCGCTCCTGCCCGATCTGAATCTGCCACTGCGTGTGATCAGGAAAGCCGTGGCATTCTTCGAGCCGAGCGACCCGGACGCCTTCGCCACTCAGCGCTTCCCGATCTTCATCTACCAGACGCCGCGCGGCTTCTTCTACGGCTTCGGCCGGTTCGGCATCGACGGCGTCAAAGTCGCCGAGCACACCGGCGGAACTCAGGTCGATCCGGACGGCGTCGATCGCAACTTCACGTCCGAAGACGAAGCGCCGCTCCGCTGGTTCCTCTCGCAGCATTTGCCCGGCGCGAACGGCCGCCGGCTCTATCACCGCGTGTGCCTGTACACTATGACGCCCGACGAAGACTTCGTGATCGACCTGCACCCGCGCGACCCGCGCATTGTGATCGCCGGCGGCTTCTCCGGCCACGGCTTCAAATTCGGCCCCATCGTCGGGGAGATCCTGGCCGATTTGGCGCTCACCGGCCGCACGCAGCACGCGATTAATCGCTTCCATCTCGCACGTTTTGTGCTGACGTAGCGTCGCCTCTCGTCCCCGGCGCCAGGCGCATGGCTGGCTTATGGGCGACTCTCGGGACCGGATTGGCCGCCCGCCGCGTCATCCACTGCATGACCTCCGGCGAGCAGCAGCTCGGCTTCCTGGAGGAACTGCCGTGATTCCTCGTTATTGGCGTTTCGGGGCTCTTTCATCAACGTGCGCAGCTTTTCGAAGGCTGCACGGGCCTCGTCGAGGTGACCGAGGTGGTGATGGGCCATGGCGATGAAGGCCCAGTTGGCCGGCTGCTGCGGCGGCAGGGGCGTGGCGTCGATGCCGAGGGCGCGGGCATATCGCGCTTCCGACTTGCGCAATGCGGCGATGGCCTCGTCGAATCGCTCAGCGCGGTAGAGCGCCACGCCCAGCGTGTTCGTGGTAGCCGCGTCCTGTGGCATTCGCAAGCTCGCTGAGCGGGCGTCGTTCAGCGCGGCGATATATTGCTCAGGCGAGTTAGAGGGTGCTCGCACAACCTGCCAGGCACGCTCGTTAAGGCGACGGAGCGGGACTCCCCTTAGTTCGTCCCGCGCGAGGTCGCCGTAGTCCTCCAGGATCCGCAGCGCCAGTTGCCCCGTTCTCTCGCCAATCTCTGGCTCTTCCAATATGTGCCGGGCCACTTCCTCCTTCTTGCCGAGGCGTCGCGACAAGCTTCCCACCCTCAGTGTTGCCCACGCTTCATCGCGAAAAGCTAACAACTCCGCGTCGGCGGTCCGGTCGCCGAGCAACGCAATGCCGTTTTCAAACGCCTTCTTCGCCTCCGATACCTCTGCGTGGCGCTCAAGGGCGATGCTCAGCAGCAGGTAGTCGGCGGCATCTTCCCCCTGGAAACGGAGTGATCTCCTGAATCCTGCGATGGCAATCTCAAGATTCCCGAGGCGTAACTGAACGAGGCACCAGGTCGTTGGGCTGAACGTGTCACCAGGGCGTTGCACCATGAATAGACTCGGCGCTCGTCCGCCTTCACCGGGGCCCAGTACGATCAAGTCCCCGCTATCGGTGCGAATAGCGGGGGCCTGGAAGGCCGAGCGCCACTCCGCCTCGACGTGCTCCCAGTTTACGATATCGTGTGTGGCGACGTTGAACGTAGGAGTCAACGAGAGAACACGGCGGTATTCCGCGTCGGCGAGTGCCGGGCGAGCCAAAATAGCCCGCGCGAGCGCCCAGTGTCCAAGCGCCCAGTGTGGGAGGTTTTTGGTCGTCGCGTGGCTCTTGAGGCCGCTCAGCTCAGCATGTAAGCGAGCCTCTGGATGCGGACGCTTGAAGTAAGCGCTCAGTAAAGAGACTACGTCGTCGCAGCGCATCTGCTTCTGAAGTGAATACGCAAGCACGAGCCAACCCTCGCTGTTGGCGGGATAGGCCTCCACGAGTGCGGTCGCGGCTACCTGCGCGCCGGTGTAATCATCGGACGCAATTCGAAGGAGGCCCGCGCGCGAGAGACCGAAGGGGTGCCGAGGGTCCAAACGCAATATCTCCGTGTTGGCTGAAGCGGCCTCCACCCACTTGTGCTGCGCGATGCTCACGTCAGCCAACTCGTTCCAATATTCCGCCAACTCCGGCTTGCCGCGTGCGGATACCCCGCGAAGAATGGCCTCTCGTTCTGCCGGCTTTACCTGCGGCTGATAAAGGCCAAGGAATTGTGAGCGCAATGTGGCAACGGCAACCGATTCCGGCACCGACTCGTTTGCTGTCTTGAGAAGCTCTGCAGCTCGAACGACCCTTAGCTTCGCCTCGGGCCCGGTCCCGAAGGCTTGCAGTCCAATCATTACGGCGGCGGCTGTGTCAAGAGCCGCTCGCTCGCGCTCTTCGGCGCGGAATCTGCGCTGATACTCCGCCAGGCGGGTCGTGCGTGCTTGCGATACCCGCCATTGGGCGTAAAGCAACGACCCGCCTGTCGCGAGGACGATGGCGAGCGCTCCGAAAACGCGCGACCGATGCCGGCGCATAAGCGCGCGAATCAGATAGAGCGCACTTGCCCGCCTTGCCTCGATCGGTTCGTCGTTCAAGTAGCGCGCCACGTCTCTTGCCAAATCGCCAGCGCTTTGGTAGCGGCGCTCGCGCTCCTTCGACAGCGCCTTGAGCACGATGGTCTGTACTTCCTCGTCGATGGGGCACTGCCCGGGGCGGAGCTTGCGGGCCGAGCGGCCGCCCACGCCCGAATCTGAGTGCCAAGCACGGCTCGGGGGGGTCGGCGGCGTGTCTTTGATGTGACGCAGAACTTCATCGACTACGCCGACGACTGGGTACGGGTAATGCCCTGTCAGCAACTCGTACAGAATCACGCCCAAGGCATATACGTCAGTGCGGGTGTCGATATGGTCGGGGTTACCGCGGGCCTGCTCGGGCGACATATACGGTAGCGTACCCAGCACATGCCCGGTCATGGACATGACGGTATCGACCGGTGCGGCCATCTGCTTGGCCAGCCCGAAGTCGAGCACCTTCGGCGCGCCGTCGGAGTCAACGAGAATGTTCGACGGCTTCAGGTCGCGGTGGATGACGCCTTTTTGATGGGCGTACTGCACGGCCTCGCACACCTGCCCGAATAGCTTCAGCGTCTGCTCGAGCGTGAGCTTGTTGTCGCGCACGTAGTCGCGCAGCGGCACGCCGCGGACGTAGTCCATCGCGAAAAACAGCCGACCGTCGGCCGTCATACCGGAGTCGAAGATCGTGATGATGTTGGGGTGCTTGAGCTGCGCGACGAGGTCGACTTCGCGCTCGAAGCGCCTCTTCGTGCTGGCCGAGGCGAACGGGCCTTCCAGCAGCAGCTTGACCGCCACCTTGCGTTTCGTGGACTTCTGCACCGCCTGGTAAACGATTCCCTGCCCGCCGCGGTGCAGCTCGCGGAGGATCTCATAGCCCGGGATGGTCAGCAGCGGCACAGCGCCCGGCACAACGATGAGATCCTCGGTCGGCAAGCTCGGAATCCGTGCATCGTCGGCCGCCGCGCGGATCCGACGCGCTTCACTGCCGTCCGGCTGCGTGGTTTCGTCGGGCATGGCTTGCTCAGCGCGCATCGGCCGACGCAGAGGCGATCAGCGAAACTCGGCCTCGTCGTCCTCGGGCAGAATCTCCTGCGCCGCGAGGTCGCGCCACGCCTCGAGCACACGCGCATCCTCGCCTTCGGCGACGGCGGCCTGCAGCCGCGCGCGCACTACGCCGGAGCCCGTCTTGAGTTCCGGAAACCTGAGGAGAAGCATCGCGAGATCGCGCCAATCCGTGCCTGATTTGGGTCGAGCGTGACGCTGCACCAAGGCGGTCACCTTGCTCGCGATCAAGTCGGCAGGCGCCAGTACCAGCACCTCTTCGACCCGCTCCGCCGGCGGCAGCGCGCCGACCGAGCGCACGTCCACCAGGTGCCGGTTCTTGGGCTTACGAACCTGGTAAATGCGGTAGCCCAGTTCGCTGGCCACCGAGCGGATGCGCACCGCGATCTTGAACCGCTCGTGCAGGAAGCTACGGACCTCCTCGGCCAGCTCGGCGGCGCGCGGGGAGAGGATATCCACGTCCTGTGTCATGCGCGACTCTTCCACATAGGCGTTGACCGCCTGCGCGCCATACAACACGGCATCGTCGCGACCGCGCAGGAACTCCAGCACGGCATCGTGGATCGTCGCCAGCGGCAGCGGCTCGCGCATGATGAATTCCCGAAATGCCAACGCCCCATCGCCAAACATTGTGCCGGATTATACGCGAACCGCGGCGTTTGGACCATCGGCATCAGCGTCGGCCTGCCGGGGCGCGGAAGGCTGCTGGCCATCTTGGGATCTGCGTTGCATGGCCCGGCGACATGCGGTACACAGGAACGGAGAGGCAGTTTACTCAGGAGCAATAGCATGAGCAAAGTAACGGTCGTCGGAGCGGGGAACGTCGGAGCCGCGTGCGCGTATGCGCTGGCGGAGAAGAACGTCGAAGAAATTGCGCTGGTGGACATCATTGAGGGTGTGGCCGAGGGCAAGGCGCTGGATCTGCGCCAGGGGCGGGCGGCGCTGGGCAGCGACAGCCAGATCGCCGGCAGCACGTCCTATGACATCTCGGCGAACTCAGACGTGGTAGTTATCACGGCCGGCGCGCCGCGCAAGCCCGGCATGAGCCGCGATGACCTGGTCGAAATCAACGTGAAGATCGTCTCGGCCGTGACGCGCGAAGTCGTCACCCGTTCGCCGAAGGCGATTCTGGTAATTGTGTCGAATCCGCTCGATGCGATGGTCTACACGGCCGCACAGATCAGCAAATTTCCCAAGCCGCGCGTTTTCGGCATGGCCGGCGTGCTGGACACAGCCCGCATGCGCTCGTTCATCGCCGAGAGGCTGCACATCGGCATCGAAGATATCAGTGCGATCGTGCTGGGCGGCCACGGCGACACCATGATTCCCATGCCGCGCCTCTGTACGGTCGGCGGCGTGCCGCTGGAGACGCTCATGTCGAAAGCGGATATCGACGACGTCATTGACAAGACGCGCAACGCCGGTGGGGCGTTCCTGCCGCTGCTGAAAACGTCCGCGTGGGTCGCGCCGGGTCTGTCGGCGGCCGAGATGGTCGATTCTATTCTCAACAATCGCCGCCGCGTGCTGCCGTGCAGCGCCTGTCTGAACGGCGAGTATGGCCAGAAGGATATCTGGGTGGGCGTTCCAGTCATCCTGGGCCGCAACGGAATCGAGAAGATCATCGAAATCCCGCTGCAACCCGAAGAACGCGCGGCGTTCGACAAAACCGTGCATCATGTCCAGGAACTGATCGACGTGGCCAAGCGGTTCCTGTAGGCTATAATTAGGCGCTATGGATCTCAAGGCGTACACTTCCGCCGTGACGACATTCAAGCAGCGACTCAAAGAGTCATCGAGATTCCACATGGGAATTGGCGATGTGCATCAGACGATGGAGGCTTTGGCACAAGAGCTTGATCGGGCCGGCATCGATTATGCTGTCGTCGGCGGTATGGCGCTGAACGCGTTCGGGTACAAGCGCGAGACGGTGGACGTGGATGTCTTGGTGCGACCCGAGGGCCTTCGAGCGTTTCACGAACGCTACGTCGGTTTAGGTTATCACCCCGCGTTCGAGGGGGCGCGTAAGAAACTTCGCAACACGCGCACGGGTGTGCGCGTCGAATTCCTGACGACCGGCGAGTACCCCGGAGACGGCCAGCCGAAGCCCCTGGCGTTCCCTGATCCGGCCGCTGTATACACCATCATCGACGGCGTTAAGGTTGCTAATCTCGCAACTCTAATCTCACTCAAGATCGCGTCGGGCATGACACAGCCGACGCGCCGTTTGGATTTGGCCGACGCGCAGAAGCTCATCCAGGTACTCGGTCTCGACGAGTCGTTTGCGGAGCAATTACACGAATATGTCCGGCCGACATTCCTCACGCTCCTGCAGGAGCTGCGCGAAGCGCCGCCTGAGCAGGATTAAGGAACCTGACGATGCGTTACTTGCTCACAAAGAATCTGCTCGACGCGCGGAATTAGCTCGCTCCAGTTGCGACTGCCGTCCTGATTGACCGTGCAAAAGTCGCCGACGATCAGGACACCCGTGACGCCCTCCAGCGCGAAGATGCGCGACGCGATCGGATCGCCCGCGGCCGCAGCGGCGCTGTAGTACGATCGCCCGGCACCCTCATTCAAGATCACGTTCGTGGTGAATTTCATCGCCCGTGGATTGGGCGTGGGCTCGGGCGTGATCGTAATCGTCGCCATTTCGAAACTTACGAATGGTCCGCCGTCATGGCTTCGGTGCCGCCGGCGCGGGCTGGGTCGCGGAGCTCGCGCGTGGCAGCCCATTAAGCAATTTATCGATGTTTTCCCGAAGCGCTGGCGGATCGCCCGTCGTCAGTAACCGCTGCGCGGCCTGCAACGTATCGCGCGCACCCGATTCATCCCCGAGCCCGATCTGAGCCTTGGCCAACTCGATGAAGGTCTCGGCTCGATCCTGGCGCAAGTGCAGACGTTCGTAGAGCCGGGCGGCCTCGGTGAAGGCTGCCTTGGCCGGTTCGTATTCCTTTTGAGCCAAACGGGCCGCGCCGATTCCGCTTTGGGCCATGGCCGTGCCCCAGTAGTCGCCCAGGGGCTTGGATTGGTCGAGCGATTGTTGACACAGGCCCAGCGCGCGGGCGGCGTCAGTCTTCAGCGCCTGCATGCCTTCCCGGAATAGGCGCTGGCCTGCGCGGAACTGCTTCTGCTGTGCCGCATCCCATCCGGCAAATGCGCGGGCATACTCGCTGAAGCTCATTTCGCCCAGCGCCCGATCCGCCAGCGCGGCGAATTTAAGACCCATCTCAAACGAAGCGTCCGCGCTCGCCCGGTCCGAGCCGCGTTCGATGAGCTTCAGGCCTCCCTCCAAATAATGGTCAAAGAAAGGCAAGCCCGCGTCGGGATGTGCTTTGAACCAGTCGATGACTGCGGCTTCCTCGCCCGCCCTCAAATGTCGTTCGAGTTCAGCGCGACTGGTCTCGGATGGGTCGCCCTGGCCGATACAAGCTAGTACTAGTACGGGCAGGGCCCACGCCAGAATCATGCGCAGCAGCTCCTGAAAAAGCGTGGAAGGCCGATGTTCAAGGGTTGACGCCGGGAGAGCTCATCCATCGTTCCGGGCTCGGCGCAGCGTGCGATTCGTCATAAAGTCGGTGGTGCACCGATCTCGAGCTGCTACGCCGAGCCTCCGGTAAGCAGGCTCAGAAGAAATGAGATCAACACCTGCTCCGCGACGCTGGCAAAC
>DASXUA010000087.1:0-1943 GCA_036505095.1 Phycisphaerae bacterium | reverse complement strand
AAGCGGCGTCGAGCTCCTCCACTGCCGGCCGTACATACGAGAGTGGATGATCCGTGAAAAAGACGGAGAAGGATAAAGCGCACAAGCTCCGATAACCGAAATAAACGCACGCACAATAGAGGAGGGGCTGCGATGCGAGATCTTACGCACGGTGAGGAAAATTCAAAAGACGGTACACAGATCTCGCGCCGCAGCGTCCTGGTTACCGGAGCCGCCATGGTCGCCATCGCAGTGCTGCCAGCGGCGACGTTTGCCGCCGGTGCCAAGGCTGTGATTTCACCCTCTCCCAACCGCACGCAAAGGAGGCAATCCATGAGCACGATCACGACCAAAGACGGCACGCAGATTTACTACAAGGACTGGGGCAACGGTCAGTCCATCGTGTTCAGCCATGGCTGGCCGCTGTCGGCAGATGACTGGGACACGCAGATGCTGTTCTTCCTCAAGCACGGCTATCGCGTCATAGCCCATGACCGGCGCGGCCATGGCCGCTCCACCCAGACCGGCGGCGGCCATGACATGGATCATTACGCCGACGACCTAGCGGCGCTGACCGCGCATCTCGACCTCAAGGGTGCGATGCATGTCGGCCACTCGACCGGCGGCGGCGAAGTGGTGCACTACTTGGCGCGCCACGGCGAAAGCCGGGTGGCAAAAGCGGTGATCATCAGCGCGGTGCCGCCGCTGATGGTAAAGACGGCGACCAATCCGGGCGGGCTGCCCAAGGAGGTTTTTGACGGGTTTCAGGCGCAGCTCGCCGCCAACCGAGCCCAGTTCTATTACGATGTGCCGGCTGGACCGTTCTATGGTTATAACCGGCCTGGTCCGAAACCCTTTCAGGGGGTGATCTGGAATTGGTGGCGCCAGGGTATGATGGGAGGCGCCAAGGCGCATTATGACGGCATCGTCGCCTTCTCCCAGACGGACTTCACCGAAGACCTGAAAAAGATCACCGTGCCGGTCCTGGTGATGCATGGCGATGACGACCAGATCGTGCCTTATGCCGATTCGGCACCACTGTCGGCAAAGTTGCTGAAGAATAGCACATTGAAAACCTACAAGGGCTTTCCGCACGGCATGCCCACCACCCAAGCGGACACGATCAGCGCGGATCTGCTCGCGTTCTTCAAGGCGTAAGGGAGAGTATTCATGTCCGGGAATGAACATGTCTGACGCAGGCCATTGTTGGAGAGATCACCAAAGGGACGAGCGTGTAGTCCGCTGTCATCTCCCGGATCTCAGGCATGGGGTGGAGAAAAGTCTGAAGGGCACGAGGATCTGGAGGATATGAGGTGAGGGATCCTGTTTGGAAATTACCGGCGATCGTGGTTGCCTGTTTGGCTATCGCGGGGGTTGCAGCCTGCAAGAAGGAAGCGGCCTCATCCGTGACTGCTCACCTTCCGGAAGTGAAAGTGGTGACCGTGGCGGCTCACACCGTGGCCGACGAGCCTGAATTCCTCGGCGAAACGGAGGCCTCTCGCATGGTGGAAATTCGGTCACAGGTAACGGGCCTTCTCAAGGAACGGTTCAATACAGAGGGGCGCGCTGTCAAGCAAGGGGACAAGCTGTATCAAAAGGAGGCCTCGTCAACTATCTAGACGTTCTGATTGCCCAACGAAATCTCTTTGAGGTGGAATTGTGGTTCACTGCGACCGATCGGTTTCATCTGATATCGATCGTCCAACTCTACAAGGACTTAGGGGGCGGGTGGGCCCATGAAAGCGATGCGAAAAAAGGGGTCGGCTCGGGGTGAATCAACGTAGCAGGAGCTCAAGACATGCTAACGACACGCGGATACGCAAGCAAAAGCCCGACGTCGACTCTCGAACCATTCAACTTCGAACGACGCGACCTGAGTCCTCACGACGTGCTCATCGAAATCCTGTACTGCGGAATCTGCCACTCCGACATCCATCAGGCGCGGGACGAGTGGGGCGGCTCCA
>DASXUA010000086.1:0-8372 GCA_036505095.1 Phycisphaerae bacterium | reverse complement strand
CGCGCGAGAGTTAGCGCGCCCTTTCAGGGCTCCGATCGCGCCGCCCCGCGAATACCCAGGGCGTTGCCCCGCCACGGCGGATCTGCGACCTGGGCTGATATAGCGCAGGGCTTCGCCCTCGATGCGGCGGCGGGTGGCGTGGCTTCATGGCGTAGCCGGGTAGCCATGTTCGGCGTCGGCCATGCTTACCCGCTTCGTGTGAAAGCATGCCACCCGGCGCGTGAAAGCATGCCACCCAGCCGCGCGCTGGTGCTGGCGGCGCATGGGTCGCGCGTGCATCCGGCCGGCGCGCTGGTGCGCGCCTACGCGGAGGCGGCGCGCGTGCGCGGCGGATTCGATGAGGCCGTGGCTACGTTCTGGAAGGAGGCGCCCTTCTTTCGCGACGTGCTCGGGATGCTGACGGCCGATGAGGTCACGGTGGTGCCGTTCTTTACCAGCGCAGGATATTACTGCCGCACGGTGCTGCCGCGTGAAATGAAGCTGAGCGGCGCGGCGGGGACCCCGACCGCGACTGATCGCGGTTGGAGTCCCCTTTTGCAGTACCGCCGTCCGCCGAGGCGGATTCGCTGCACCGCGCCGCTCGGCGAACATTCGGGGATGCGCAGGCTGATCCGGCGCCGCGTGACGGACGCGCTGCGCGCGCATGGGCTGCCGCGGGAGGAAACATGCGTGGTGCTCGTGGGGCACGGCACGCGGCGCGAGCCGCGCAGTGGGGAACTGACGCTGCGGCATGCAGACGCGTTGCGGCGCGCAGGCGTGGCGCGCGAGGTATGCGCGCTGTTCCTGGATCAGCCTCCGGAAATCGAGACGGCCCTGGTGGCAACGCTGCAGCCAAGCCTGATCGTGGTGCCCTATCTAATCGGACGCGCCGGGCACGAAATCGAAGACCTCCCGCGCAGAATGGGCTTGCGGCCCGGCCTGGGGCGCCAGGAGGTCTGCGGGCGCTGCGTGGTCTGCACGCGCGCGGTAGGCGAAGATCCGGCGATCGTGGCAATGATTTTGGATCTGGCAGCGTCGGCGCGCACAAGCAGCTCGAAGGGCCCCGGAACCCAGTCCTACACCATAACAACCGACCCCGAAGGGGTCGTCTCGTCGCAAGAAAATCGTGACGCGAGGCGACCCTTACAGGGTCACATCGGCTTCATTCGCACACTTTCCGGGGGCGTTGCCCCCGGCTACTGCAGATCAGCCTTTCAGGCTGGAGGGCATGGGGGGAGGGAATGACCGCGAAGGTGGGAACGGTGTATCTGGTGGGGGCGGGACCGGGCGATCCGGGGCTGATCACGGTGCGCGGCTTGCGGGCGCTGCGCGCGGCCGACGTCGTGCTGCATGATCGGCTGGTGGCGGCGGAATTGCTTGCGGAGGTGCGCGCGGGCACCGAAGTGATCGACGTCTCCAAGTATCCGGGATTTCAGAAATACACGCAGGCGGAGATCAACGCCCTGCTGGTGGCGCGGGCGCGGGCCGGGCTGAACGTAGTGCGGCTCAAGGGCGGCGACCCGTTTGTGTTCGGGCGCGGCGGCGCGGAGCTGCTGGCGTGCCGGGCGGCAGGCGTTGCGTGTGTCGTGATTCCGGGCGTGACGAGCGCGACGGCTGTTCCGGCGGCGGCCGGGATTCCCGTGACGCATCGCGGGATCGGGCGCTCGTTCGCCGTGATCACCGGCGAGATCGATCGGCAGTTCGGCGAGGCTGAAAACGCATACGCGTCGCTGGCGCAGCTCGACACGATCGTACTGATGATGGGCCTGGGCCGGCTGGCAGAGTTCACTGACGGCCTGCTCGATGCCGGCCGCGCGCCGGATACGCCGGCAGCGTGCATCGAGTCGGGCTGGACCGCTCAGGAGCGCGTGGTCGTCGGAACATTGGCAACCATCGCCGAGCGCGTGTCCGAAGCGCGGCTGCGCGCGCCGGTCGTGACGGTCATTGGCGCGGTGGCGGAATTCGCAGTATTCAATGGTGCGCACGCCGAATCCGGAACGACCCTGGCGCGCCGCGATGCGGTGGCGTAGGCGCGCCGCGTGACTTCGTGGTATGGGATCCTGCCGGGGGTGCGTGCGAGAAGGTTTTCTTACAACGGAACGCGATACTCGCATGGCGAGCTCGAAGGGCGAAGCCCTGCGCTATGTCAGCTCAGGGCAACGCCCTGGGTTTCTTTGGCGCAACACAATGTTAGCCCTGAAAGGGCGCGCCAACTCTTCGGCGCGCCGTTAGCGCGCCCTTTCAGGGCTTCGTGCGACGCGGGTGCCGTAGATCCCAGGGCGTTGTCCTGGGCTGTCGTAGCGCGCCCGTTTGGGGCAGGGACACGGGCAGGATGCCCGTGGCAGACGTTTGGTATAATGGTTGCATAGAATTCTGTGAGGCTTGTGCCGGGGCGGGGCGGCGCTATCATGGAGGCCGGTGCGACCATGCCGACGATTGCGAAATTCCTGGAAGCCCTGGATCGATACAGTGGACGCGTGCCGCTGGATGAGCTGCGCACGCGGCTCGAAGACCTGGATATCTCACTCGACGATGTCCAGCCGTGGCTGCGGTTCGGGACGGCGCGCTATCAGCGCAACCTAATGCACGCCGGGTCGGCGTACCACGCGCTGATCATCTGCTGGCGCAGCGGGCAGCGCAGCCCGATCCACGACCATCGCGGGTCGAGTTGCGGGGTGCGCATCCTGCAAGGCGTCGCGACCGAGACGCTGTTCGAGAAGAAAGAAAACGGGCTGGTCTACGCCACGTTCTCGCGCGAACTGGCCGAGGGCTCCGTTTGCGGCTCGCAGGATGATGACATTCATCAGATGTCCAATCTCCAGCCGGCCGGGCATGACCTGGTCACGCTGCATATCTATTCACCGCCGCTACTCGTCATGGGCACTTATTCGCTGACCGACGGGCGTGTGGGCGAGTTCGCCGATCCGGTGTTCGAGTTCGCACAGGGGGCGGGGATTTAGTCGGACCGGAATTGGACTCTGAGGAGCGGAGGAACTGAGAAGGCTTCTTGCTCTGCGCCTCCGCACCTCAGAGTTTCGCGATTGGTCCATGCGCCGGCAGGTCGCCACGGCGACTCGCCTGTGGCGAGATGCCGGCGGTACGTGCCGGCTGGAAGCCGGCGCTACAGCGCGTAAGATGGCCGCGCGATGCGGTGGATCTTTGATCTGGCGTATGTAATTGCCGGGCTCGTTTACCTGCCGGTGCTGCTCTATCAGATGCTGCGGCAGGGCAAGAACCGGCGCGGCTGGCGGCAGCGATTTGGTGGGGTGCCGGTTTTCGCCGCCGGTCAACCGCGCATCTGGCTGCACGCGGTATCGCTCGGCGAGGTCAATGCCACGCCCCTGCTCGTCAAGCGCCTGACCGAACAGCTTCCCGATCACGAAGTCGTCGTCTCGACCACCACCGATACCGGTTTCGCGCGCGCGCGCCAGCTTTACGGCCATGAGCGCGTGTTTCGGTTTCCTCTGGATTTCAGCCTGGTCGTTTCGCGCGCGCTGCGGCGCGTCGCGCCGACGATGATCGTCCTAACCGAATTGGAAGTCTGGCCAAACCTGGTTCGAATGGCGCGGCAGCGCGGGATTCCGGTGGCGGTGTTCAACGGGCGGCTGACCGAGCGCAGCCGGCGGCGGTTCGGGCCGCTGCGGCCGCTGGTGCGCGGGGCCTTTCGCGATCTGGCATGGGTCGGCGCGCAAGATGCGAGCATCGCGCGGCGCTTCGTCGAACTAGGCGTGGAGCCGCAGCGCGTCAGCGTGACCGGCTCGGTGAAGTGGGACACAGCGCAGGTCAGCGAACGCGTTGAAGGCGCCGAGGAACTGGCGCAAGCGCTGGGCGTGGACGCTTCGCGGCCGCTGTGGGTCTGCGGCAGCACCGGACCGGCCGAAGAGGCGGTTGTGCTGGATGCGTATGCACGGCTGAACGGTTGCGACATGCAGCTTGCGATCGTGCCGCGCAAGCCGGAGCGCTTTGATGAAGTCGCAGAGTTGATCCGGCAGCGCGGGTTCGAGTGCGTGCGGCGCAGCGCAAGGGTTCAGGGTTCAGGTCGAAGATCCGCCACGGCGGAGTTCAGGGTTCAGGAGGAACGGCCGCGAAAAGGCACGAAGGGCACAGAAGGTGGTGACGATCGCGATTCACTCAGGACTCAGGACTCAGGACTCAGGACTGTAGTGTTGGGCGACACGATGGGCGAGTTGCGGAAGTTCTATTCGCTGGCGACGGTTGTGTTCGTGGGGCGCTCGTTGGTGCCGATGGGTGGGTCGGATCCGATGGAGGTGGCAGCGCTCGGGCGGCCGATGATTGCCGGGCCTCACATGGAAAACTTCGCGCAACCGGCGGAGGCGCTCAGTGTGGCCGGCGCGCTGCGCCGGGTACGCTCCGCGCAGGAACTGGCCGACGACGTGCGTGCGCTATGTGCCGATGTTCGCGCGGCACGAGAGATCGGACGCGCCGCGCGGCAAGTCGTCATCCAAGAGCAGGGAGCGACGGAGCAGACGGTTACGGCGCTGGTACGCATCGCATCCGTCCCCCACCCTTCGCGATAAGGCTGCCCGCCGCGGCGGGTGAACTGCGGGTGGGCATCGGCAGGACTCAGAGCGGCTGAGGATCAGAGAACGATCAAATCAAAAACCCTCAGTTCCTCAGCGGCTCTGAGTCCAATCTGGTCTTATGCCCGCAAGATGCTCTCAGTCGTTGGTGTCACGGCTGGCGCCCTTACGGTCGCGGTTCTGAACGGCGCGCTCGGCGGTCAGCCCGGTGGCCGGACCGTAGATGCGCTCGCGATCCGCGTTCAGGCGCGCATGGATTTTTATGTATTCGGCGTCGCGCTGCAGCGCAATCGCCCGATCCATGGATTCCAGCGCCTGGTCGAATTGACCGGTGGCTGCCAGCGCCACGCCGAGCGCGAAATGGGCGCGGTGGTCTGTGGGCTGCTCCTGCACGGCCGAGCGCAGCACCTCGAGCGCTTCGCGCTGCGCGCCCGCTTTGAGCAGCCGGACACCCTCGCGGCACAGTGCGTTTTCGCTCGAGCGCACCTCGGCCTGAATGGCCACGTCGCGCGGGAAGAACTGCTGCAGGAAATCGTTGGCGTAGGTCTCGATGGCCTCGTCGATCACCCGGTCGCGCGGCGTCAGATCGGCCTCGGTCTTTCCGCTGCCGAAAATCGGGCTCACTGAGGCTTTTTCTTTACGCGTGATGGGCGGCGGGGCGTAGGTGTCCCAGGCACGGGCCGTGACCGCATCGAGCAGCACGAACGTCGGGCGGACGGTGATGACGCGCGTGACCGTCGGGACCTCCTCGGTCTGGACAGCACTGCGGCCTTCGCGGCGCTCGACGGGCGGTGGATTGGATCCGCGCCGGGCAGGATAGCTCCGCGTTGGTTGGCGGGCGGGACGCCCGCCCCCCGAAGGACGCCCGCTACCCGCGCGCCGATCATCCGGCGGCGCCAGCGTCTCGGCCAGCGCGCCGACGTCGACGCCGGTGATTGTCCGGGCTTTGCCCTGGATCACTTGTTCACTGGCCGACATGCGGATGACGACGAAGGCGTCCACGCCGAGTTGCTTGATCATCGAGCCGGGCTGGGGACCTTGGGCCACTCCCGAAGCGACCAGGTCGCGCTCGTCGGCCAGCAGCTTGGCGTGCTTGCGATCCACGATCGTCAGCTTGCGGCCGAAGCGATCGTTCATTTCGACCAGCTTGGCCTGCACGCGATTAGCCGCCATTTCGGACCACTTCTGGTCCTCGGCGCTATCCATTTCGGCGTCGAGAATCGCCACCGTGTTGAGGCCGTGCGGCAGGTCACGGTGCTGCTCAACCGCGTAGGTGATCGGCACCGTGGCTTTCGTGCCACCATTGCAGCTTAGCGCCAGCAGCACGCCGGACACCGCGGCGAATCCGATTCCCGCCTTAAGCCGATCGAACGACGTGCGAGATTGTTGCGTTTGAATATTCATGCGGGCGTATTCTGGCCGCGCGCGCGGCGGCTGTCGAACGCTCCCGCCCATCAGACACGTACGGCGGTGGAAAGTGAGTCGGAGGTAGTCTTCCTGGCGGGCCGATGCGCCATTCATTCTTGGCTCGGCAGAAGCCTCGCCCTCCCGTCGCCAGCGCTCAGCGCACCAGCGAGATCACCGCAAGCTGCCCATTGCTCGAGGGTGCGTCGGGGCTGGTCTGTACACCGCCCCCCGAGTAGGTCACCGGCTGGATCACGAGCCGCCGAGCGTTCGGATTGCCCGTCAGGTCGACGTGCATGATCCGTCCGAAGCGCAGATCCACAATGGTGTATTCCGTATTGCTGCCGTTACCGGCGACGCTTGTGTGCAGAAAGAAACCGACGACGTCGCCCGTGCGCGCCTGGAGCGCCGAACCCACGGCGCCACTCAGACCCGGGTTACCGCTCATGGTGTACGTCACCGGCGCGCCGGAGGCGTTGACGAACGTGAGCGTGGGCGTGCCGATCTCCGACTCGATGGCCGCGGGCGTGATGCCGTTGGTGATCTGATCGATAAGGCCCGTCGTACCCTGGTTGGGGACACCGATGTTGAGCGTGCCAAAGTTGCCGCCGCCGGCGTCCTGGTTGCTCCAAGGGAACAGGCGGATCTCGCGGACGCCGTCAGTCGAGGCGACGACCACGTCGTAGGCCTGATCATACGAGAATTGATCCGGACCGCTGGCGAGCATCTGGTTGTAGACGGACTCGTTGAGCGTGAAGGGGATCAGCGTTGGGCCCGGCGGTGTGTAAGCGGAGAAGCGGTCATCAACCGCGGCCACCGCGCGGGCTACCACATTGCCCTCATTCATCCCGAGGATGCGTGCGAAGAAGAAGGGGACGGGGCCGTTGGCGCTGCCGGTTGTGCGGCGCACCGTTACCTCGACGGCGTTGAAACGATGTCCGCCGGTCGTGTCCAGCGCGTTGGACGGATGATCGAAGTCGAAGTAGCCCTTGACGATATCGGTGCTCGCCAGCAGCGTGGCCTGGTTCAGTGTGTGATTCAGCGATGCGTAATTTTGCGCGCGTGCGTCAATCAGCGCGCTCAGCGCCGCGCTGAGCGACCAGGAGCCGTCGCTTTGCGCAGAATTCCAGGCGCTGTCGCTGAGATAGGCGGAGGTGCCCGCCATGGCGGCGGCATCGGCGGCGCGTTGCAATTCGTTGCGGGTCAGATAGAGCCGTCCGACGTCGATGCTGAGGGCGGCCGCACCCAGCAGCGCGACACCGCTGACGGTGACCAGAACCAGCGTGGCGCCGCGGCGGCGGTGAACGGCTGCGCCACGGGTGTTGCCGCTCCTGAGGCGACAGTGACGGTGCATGATTTCTCCTCCCCTCGCGTGCGGCCACCTCCTGCTCGGGCAGCCGGCGTATGGCGGTTACTTCGACAAATCAGCCGGTACAGTCAGCGCCTGCGGTGTCTTCGTACCGCGTCGCTTATGGAAGCTGGTGTGTCCCGCGAATACCCGATCGTAGGCTGGCGGGTGCGCGGGTCAACTTTGCAGCCGCGAACTACGCTTTGCGGCGCGCCGACCAACTCATTCTCGGGCGTGGATGGATTCGGAACTGTTTGACGGGCGGTTCGGCGGCCCGCAGGCTCAAATACGCGCGGTCGGATCATCCGTGTACGAGAGACGCAGCCTCTGCGATGCGGGAGGGGGTGCTACGGAACCAGAGCGGCTCGGGGCGCGCACGGCGCGGGGTGAGCCACGGGCCGTCGGCCGCCAGCAGGGCCGCGGCCGCCTCGGCTTCCAGCGGCTCCGAGAAGTAGTAGCCCTGCGCGTAGTCACAATCCAACGTGAGAATCTGCGCGAGTTGTTCCTCGGTTTCGAGCCCCTCAGCGGTCACTTTGATGTTCAGATTGCGGGCCAGCGTGATGATCGCGTGCACGACGGCCGTGTACTCGCGGCTGGCGCTGAGGTTGCTCACGAAGGCGCGATCGATCTTGACCACGTCGAACGGGGAGCTGTGCAGGTAGCCCAGCGAGGAATAGCCCGTTCCGAAGTCGTCCATGTGCAACTGCACGCCGAGTTGCTTCAGCTCATTCAGCCGCCGCGCCAGCGCAGCGGAGGCGGTGACCAGGGTGCTTTCGGTGATTTCCAGATTGAGACTCCGCCCGCCGATGCCCGTCTCCAGCAACACTTGTTCGAGTTGCGCGCAGAAATCCGGCTCCATAAGCTGCCGGTTGGAAACATTGACGTTAATGGCCAGCGTGGCCGCGGCGGAGGATTGGCGCTGCCAGCGGGACAACTGCCGACAGGCCTCGGCGAGCGTCCAGCCGCCCAGGCGTGCAATCAGCCCGATTTCCTCGGCCACAGGCACGAACTCGGCCGGAGGAATGAGGCCGAGCTGCGGGTGGCTCCAGCGCAGCAACGCCTCAAAACTCCGAATGCGGCCGGTGTCCAGTGCCACGATG
>DASXUA010000085.1:0-2086 GCA_036505095.1 Phycisphaerae bacterium | reverse complement strand
GCGTCGCGTTGTTCGGCACATAGAAGGTATCGAAAAACGTTTGCAGCTCGGCCGCCGTGGCCGCGTTGAGATGATCGAGATTGCCGATCGGCGACCAGCGATACGGATGCACCTTGAATACCAGTCCCAGCGCCTTCTCGAGCACCTGGCCATAGGGCGGGTCCGAGATGCGCAGGCGATACTCTTCTTTGACGACCTCGCGTTCCTTGGCGAAGTAATCCTCGTTAATCTTCAGGTTGGCCATCCGCTCGGCCTCGAGCCAGAAGGCCAAATCGATCTGATTGGACGGGATCTCCTCGACGTACACCGTCTGATCGAACACGGTGTGGCCGTTGACGTCGCCGCCGTAGCGACGGAGATACTTGAAATGGTCCTCCGGCCCGATGCGCTCGGTACCGCGGAACATCATGTGCTCGAACATGTGAGCGAATCCCTGCCGCTCGGGGCTCTCATCCTTGCTGCCGACGTGATACCAGACCTGCACGGCCGCCAGCGGCGCTGAGTGATCCTCCATCACCACCACCCGCAACCCATTGTCGAGCGTGGCATCGGTATACTCCCACTGCTGGGGGGCGGGCGTCTCGCCCGCCGCAGTTTGTGGTGCAGGCGTCCCGCCTGCGCGAACGCGTCCCACGCCCGTCAGCGCCAGCCCCAGCGCACCAATAATCGCAATGCAGTTTCGTCTCATCGCGCGGATTCTATGGCACGCCCGGTGGCCCGCAAAGGAGCGCGTGTGCGAAGTTGTCACCCTTTACCGCCAGTTGAGGTTGCATGACCAACTCGCAAGCCGGGCGCCCGACCGTCCTCGACAGCCGGCACGGCCCTCGACACAATCCGCCCATGCCGAACGGCGTGAAGCGGAGCATTGGCCAATTGGTCTCACGTGTAGCAGCGTAGGCCGCGCCCGCAGACCCGAACACAGGTGTCGGAGACCATCAAGTGAAACTCGCGACGGCGCCTGAGAATCTCGCGGAATGGCTGGGCCTGCGCGTCGGCATTCCGCCGGCCGGCATCGTTGAGAGTTGGCTGGGCCTGATGCTGACTCGCACCGTGATGGCGGCGGTCAAGCTGGACGTCTTCGAGGCGCTCGCTTCAGGTCCGGCCACCTTCGAGGAAGTGGCGGCGCGCTGCGGGACGCATCCGCAGGCGACCC
This sequence comes from Phycisphaerae bacterium, assembly GCA_036505095.1. Lineage (GTDB taxonomy): Bacteria > Planctomycetota > Phycisphaerae > UBA1845 > UBA1845 > DASXUA01. The sequence continues at coordinate 933 of DASXUA010000085.1, read as the reverse complement.
GCAAGCTTCTGAACGCGCTGGTCGGCGCGGGCTGCCTGCATGTGCAGCGGGAGCGCTACCGCCTCCCCCGGACGGCACGCGCCTGGCTGCTGAAGGACGGCAAACACTCATTCCGCGACCAGATTCTGCTCCGCTATCTGGAGTGGCACTGGTGGGAGCATTGCGAAGAGTTCGTGCGCACGGGCCGGCCGCTGCGCGTACATCAGACTCTCAGCGACGAAGACTGGGGAGTTTACGAGCGCGGCATGCGCTCAGGCATCGACCTCCCGGCCCAGTGGATCGCCAGCCACCTGCCCGTGCCGGGCGGCGCGACGCACATGCTGGACATTGGCGGCGGCCACGGCTTCTTTTCTGTGGCCGTCTGCCGTCGATATCCGCAGCTCCGGGCGACCGTGCTCGAACTGCCGGAAGCGATCAGGCACGCCGCGCCGATTCTCGTGAGGGAGAGGATGGGCGAGCGCGTGGTGCATCGCGCTGGCAACGCGCTCACCGACGACCTGGGAGCGGGCGTCTATGACGTGGTATTCATGGCCGCGGTCGTGCATCATTTTGATGATTCGCAGAATCGGCAACTGCTGCGGCGCATCGCGCGCAGCCTGCGCCCCCATGGCATCGTCGCCGTGTGGGAGCCGCTCCGGCAGGACGCTGCGGGTCGCGTCCGGCAGATGGGCGGACTAATGGACCTGTTCTTCGGCCTGTTCAGCGAATCGGGAACCTGGTCGGCCGACGAGATCGCCGATTGGTGCCGTGCCGCCGGCCTGCGCCCGCACAAGCCCCGCCGCCCCTGGCTGATGCCGGACCTGGCCCTGCACGTCGCTCGTAAACCCGCGTGAAACCCCGACGCGCGCGGGTTTGGCCGAGCGCTTTAATACTACAACGCTAACACTGCCAACGACAAATGCGCACTCGCGAGAGGAAGATGCCCGCTTGGTG
>DASXUA010000084.1:0-4820 GCA_036505095.1 Phycisphaerae bacterium | reverse complement strand
AGAGAGGACATCGATCATGTTCCCAGGAGTTGGAATTGGCCGACACCGTCTGGTCGCGCTGTTCGCGCCCGTGGGCGTGCTGGTGATCGCGGGCGTTCTGAGCGCGCAGCAGGGCGACGCGCGCCCGGTGCCGCCGCGCCGCCGCGAGCGCCCGGCCGCAGCGCAGCGTCCCGAGCCAGCCCCGCCGCCGGAGACTGCGGCGCCGCGTGACGCCCGTCATGATCCGGACGATTTCGAGCCGGTCGAGCGCCCCGGCATGCCCCGTCAGCCGCGGCCGTTCGCCGAAATGTCGGACCAGGAGCGCGCCGAGTTGTTACAGTTCGTCCGGGAGAATTTTCCGGAACGCGCCCGCGAGTTGGAGGCCCTGGCCGACTACGACCCGCCCGCCTTCCAGCGCCGCATGGGCCGGATAGTTCCGCGCCTGTGGCAGCTCATCATGGAAATGCACAACGATCCCGAGTCGGGTCGCGTCGGCTTGGAGATCGAGAAGCGCGAGATGCAGGTTCACGAACACATCCGTCAGTATGCCGACACGGTCGATCCGGCGCGGCGCAACGAGTTGCGCGCCCAAACGCGCGCCCTGCTGCAGGAGCAGTTCGCTTTGCGCCGGCAGCGAATGCAGCACGAGATCGGCAAGCTCGAGCAGCGCTTGCAGCAATTGCGCGACCGCGTCCAGAATGCCGAGCAGCATCGCGACCGCCTGATCGACGCGCGGCTGGCCAACCTACTGAGCGAGCCGCCGGCGCCGCACGATGATTTGCCGTGAAAACCAAGCGGCGGGGTGGCATGCTTTCACGCGCAGCGGGTAAGCATGTTCACTCGCCAGCAAGAGGCTCTGCCCGGCATGGCTACCCGGCTAACGCCGTGAAGCCATGCCACCCGGAGCGCTTTACTCGGCCGAGCGAACACCGACACGCACGGTCTGCGTCGGCTCGATCACGGAGAGTAGCACCACCTCGTAGCGCCGCCCCGATTCGCCGGTGACGGTGGCGCTTTCGCCCGGCTTCCAGGCGCGCTGCCGCGCGATCCGTTCCTTGCGCACGTAGATGTCCACGTCGGCGGAAGGCAGGGCATGGGCTTCGCGCAGCCGCAAGATCAGGCCATCGAGCGCGTTGGCTCCCCGCGGAAAGCGTGGATCGTCGCGGCTGAGAATGACGGCCGTCAAAAAATCCTCGGTGCGCGGCGGCGCTGCGGCTGCCGCAGCCGGAAGCGACTGCGGGCGCATCAGGCCCTCGATCTCGTCGTGCCGCATGGCTGGCTCCGGCGCGAGGGTGATCGGCCGGACCAGTTCTTCGGGCTGTTCGGCCGGCGCGCTGGTGGCACCGGGCGTCTCGGCCGCCAAGGCTTCTTCGGTCGCCGCCGACACCGTGTAGCGCGGCAAGTTGCGCACCAGCGCGGCGGTCCCGTCTTTCAGCCAGGCGCGGCGCGAGGCGGCGATGGCCTCGGCATGCTCACGCTCCAGGCGACGCACCTCGCGCCCGGCCGTGGGATGATCGGGCCGAATCTCCAGTACGTACATGTACAAGCGCCACGCCAGTTCATAATTCTGGCGCTCGGCGGCGGCGCGCGCTTTGCGCTCCCAGGCTGCGGCCGCCCTAGGTGTAACGCGCTGCAGCCCGTCCGCCGCGGCAAAGCTCGAAGGCGACTGCCGCACCGATTGGCAATACAACTCATAGGCCGTTTCGTATTGCCCGCGCGTCTCCGCGGTCCGCGCGCGGCGCACGGACGCACCTGAAAAGCAGCCGCCCGCCACAACCAGCATGATACATAGCGTGACGGTCGAGCGTGGCAGAGCGCCTGGGCGTCGGCACATGCATAGTCTGTTCATGATTGAAACCAACTTAGGACTCAGGTCGCAGATCCGCCGCGGCGCGACTCAGCACCGCTGGCGGTAAAATAGCTCTGCAGCGGTCGCACGCCCAGCGCCGCCAGCTCCTCTTCGGCCGGTGCCCGCCGCAGCGTGCGGATGGCTTCGATCGCCGCCCGGGCGCCCGCCAGCGTCGTGATGATCGGGATGCGCCGCTGCGCCGCCGCCGCCCGCCAGCGGCCCTCGTCGGAAGCTCGTCCGTGGCGGATGGGCGTGTTAATCAGCAGGTGCAGCGTGCCTTCGTCGATCAGATCCTTCAGGAAAGGCGCGCTTTCGTCCCGTTGTTTGGAGACCAGCGTCGCGGGGATAAACACTTCGGCCAGCGCGGCGCGCGTGCCGACCGTCGAGAAGATCTTAAAGCCCATCTCGTGCAGATCGCGCGCGATCGGAATGATGCGCGGCTTGTCGGCATCATTCACGCTCACTAATACGTTGCCGCGCATGGGCAGCGAGAGCCCGGTCGCGATCTGCGCCTTGGCGAACGCCAGCCCGAAGGAGCGATCGATCGCCATCACTTCGCCGGTGCTGCGCATCTCGGGGCCCAGGATCACATCCACGCCCGGAAAGCGCGTGAACGGGAACACTGGCGCTTTGATCGAGACATGTTGCGGCCAGGGGGCGTCGTCGATGCCATAGGCAGACAGAATCTCATCGAGCGACTGCCCCAGCATGACGCGCGTGGCGACCTCGGCCCAAGGAATGCCGGTGGCCTTGGCCACAAAGGGCACCGTGCGCGACGCCCGCGGGTTGACTTCCAGCACGTAGATCGTGCGATTCTGGATGGCGAACTGCACGTTCATCAGCCCGCATACTTTCAAGCGCCGCGCCAGCCGCTCGGTCGAGCGTTTCAGTTCGTCGATGACCAACGGCCCGAGCGAGTAGGGCGGCAGGGTGCAGGTGCTGTCGCCGCTGTGGATGCCGGCCTCCTCAATGTGCTCCATGACGCCGCACACCACGCAGCGCCGCCGCCGGCCATCGCCATCGCCGCGCTCCTGGCCGAAGTCGGCCACCGCGTCGACGTCGACTTCAATCGCGTCGGTGAGGAACTTGTCCACCAGGATCGGGTTCTTGTCGTCGCCGAAAACGCTGCGATCGGTGGCCTGGACGGCCTGCTCCATGTAGCGGGTGAGGTCGTCGTCGTTGTTGCACACCTGCATCGCCCGGCCGCCCAGCACATACGAAGGCCGCACCAGCACGGGATAGCCGATCCGCTGAGCAATCTGCCGCGCCTCGCGCAAATTGAGTGCGATGCCGCTGGGCGGTTGCAGCAGCGACAGCTCGCGCAGAATGCGGGCGAACTCCTCGCGGTCCTCGGCCAGATGGATCATCTCCGGCGACGTGCCGATGATCGGCGCCCCGGCTTCTTGCAGACTGGCGGCCAGATTCAGCGGCGTTTGACCCCCGAATTGCACCACCACGCCTTTGACGCGCCCCTGCAAGCGCGGCGTCGTCAGCAGCGGTCCGCCATTGAGCCGCTCGATGATGTTCAAAACGTCTTCGTGCGTCAGCGGCTCGAAGAACAACAGGTCGGAGGTGTCGTAGTCGGTACTGACCGTTTCAGGATTCGAGTTGATCATCACCGCTTCGTAACCCGCCTCGCGCGCCGTGAAGGCGGCGTGGCAGCAGCAATAATCAAACTCGATTCCCTGCCCGATGCGGTTCGGACCGCCGCCCAGCACGATGATCTTCGGACGCTCGCTGATGCGGGCTTCGTCTTCAACGCGCTGCAGGACCGCGCGCGATCCGCCGCTGGCGCCGTCGATCCGCAGCAGCGGCATTTCGTACGACGAATAGTAGTAGGGCGTGTAGGCTTCGAACTCGGCCGCGCACGTGTCCACCAGCTTGTAGGCCGGACCTGCATGCAGGCGGCGCGCCGTATCGCGATCGGTCGCCCAGGCCGTGGCGCGCTGCACGTCGCTGTAGCCGTGAACCAGCGAGCGCTGCGTGATGTCTTGCAGCACCGCCTCCGGATCGCCGGCGCTGTCGGGCAGAGTGGCCGTCGCCGTCGCCGTCGCGCTCCCGGGCCGGACGCGGCGCGCTTGCGCCGCGCGACGATGGCTCGCAACTTCCGTCGCGGACGCGTGCGCCAACACCGGCTCACCCCGGCCCTCGCACGCCGGCCGAGCCGAAGCCGCGCGGACATCGCGAGCGCACAACTCGGGCTCGAATTCGACCAGTTCGCGCATGTTCTCGATGAACCACGGGTCGATCTTGGTCAAATCGCAAATCTGCTCGACGTTCCAGCCCATCTTCAGCGCATAGCGGATGTAATAGGGCCGGCCCTGTGAAGGCCGCGCCAGCTTGTCATGCAGTACATCGGCTGGAATGGGCCATAGTTTGGCGTGCTCTTCTTCCGTGTCCGGCGGGGCCTCGGCCGCGGTGCTGCCGCCAATGGCAGGGCTCATTCCCGAGTCGGTAGCGTCGGGCCTTGTGCCCGGCGCTCGGCCGATGGCGCCGCCCACAAGGGGCGACGCTACATTCTGAACCCTGAGCCCTGACCCCTCTCTTTGCGCCGCCAGCCACTGATCGTTGGCATCCAGGCCATACCCGAAACGCTTGATCTCCATCGAGCGGATGGCTTTCTGGAAGGCTTCCTTGAACGTCCGCCCGATGGCCATGGCCTCGCCGACCGATTTCATCTGCGTGCCGAGCGTCTCGTCCGCATCGGGGAACTTCTCGAAGGTCCAGCGCGGGATCTTCACGACGCAATAGTCGATCGTGGGCTCGAAGCTGGCCGGCGTCTTCTTGGTGATGTCATTGGGCAACTCATCCAGCGTGTAGCCCACCGCCAACTTGGCTGCGATCCGCGCGATGGGATACCCGGTCGCCTTCGACGCCAGCGCCGAGGAGCGTGACACGCGCGGGTTCATCTCGATCGCCACCTGCCGGCCGGTCTGCGGATGCACGGCGAACTGGATGTTCGAGCCGCCGGTTTCCACGCCGATCTCGCGGA
>DASXUA010000083.1:0-3912 GCA_036505095.1 Phycisphaerae bacterium | reverse complement strand
AACCTCTTCCATGTTCATGCGCACGGCGGCGAGGTCGGGCGGCTTCATCGGGATGAAATCGGGATCGGTCTGCGAGACCTTCTCGTAATCGACCAGGTAGTCGACCGCGCCATCCAGATCGAGATCCGTCAGGTATCGGACCTGCTCCGGCGTGCCCCCAAAGCCGGCGCGCCGCAGCAAATGTGCTGCACGGTCGGTGTTCCAGGTCTTGGCGGGCGTCAAATCCGCGGCCTGCGCCGTGGCGGTCAGGAACAGGCACAGCACCACGCCAGCGATCGAGTTAAGAAGGCGTCTCATAGAGCGGCTCTCCCGTGCGAAATCGGCTGCCGGAGACAACATTGAAACCCGCAAGTGTAAACGTCCGACCGCGGTTCTTATTGCTGTCAAGCGCGCTCACCGCCAGGGACGCGCGGCGCAAGACACAACCGGATCCTCCGGTGCCAGCGGGAGTTAGCGCGATATGCCGCTGGCACGCGGCCTGAACCGGCGCCGCCGCGCAGCGCTGCGCCTGCGGCGCAGTTACGGTCAAGCGCACGCGCGGTTTTTGCCGACATTCCGGCGATGGACGCCCCGTCGGCTGGGGGTCCCCGGCTAACGGGCAGGAGGCCCGTTCCCCGTGAGGCTCAGGATGAGCGCGGCAATTACCTGGTCGCAACTTCGTGAACGGGCCGGCGGCAAGTGGCAAATCCCGCTGCTGCTGGCGGCGCTGTCGTTACTGGGGGTGGCGCTGCTGCGGAACCGCCCGCGCGAGTTGCGGCTGCCGGTCGAACGCCTCATCGACGAGGTGGCCACGCTCACCGACGGCGGTCTGCATGCGGCGGCGATCGATCAGGCCCGCCGGCTGCTTTCGCTCACAACACTTACTGACGCGCAGCGCGCCCAGCTCTATTTGCAGCTTGCGCGGGCCACGTACCTGAATACGACCCAACGCGATCCATTCGACCGCTCCGGCTACGGCACGGTCCTGGTCGCGTACGACCAGGCGCTGGGGGCGGGCGCGGAACTCACCGCGGAGGATCATCGGCGCCGTGGTGAATCCTATGAGCGCGTGCACCAGACGACCGCGGCGCTGCGCGAATACGAGCAGGTCATCGACGCCGGTCCTGGGCCGGAACTCGATTTGCGGCGGCATGTGATCGAGCTGCGCAGCGATGAGTTGGGCCTGCCCGACTCTGAGAGCGCGCCGTTACTGGCCGCGGTCATCGAGCACGCCGACGATCGTCCGGAGCTGCTCTATTGGGCGGTCGAGCGGCTGAACGATGTCTGGTTGGAATCCGGCCGGACCGATCAGGCTCAGACGCTGGTCGATAACGTCAGGCCCATCCTGGAAGGCACGAGCCTGGCGCCCATGCTGGAATGCGAGCAGGCGCGCGTCACCCTCCGCAGCGGGGGGCGCGACGAGGCCGAAAGCCGCCTGCGGATGTTGCGCAACACGCTGGCCATTAGCGATCCAGCCTATGCGCGTTCCGGCTGGCTGTTGGGACAGGTGCTGTTGAATGATCACCGCTCCGAGCGGGCCGCGGAGGCGCTCAGCGTCTTTGAGGAAGTTATCGAGTTGCGTCCGGGCGAGCCGTATGGCAGCGCCGGCGAGCTGGGAGTGGCCGAAGCGCTCGTCCAACTCAATGAATTCGACGAGGCTCGCGCGCACTTCGAGTTTGTGCTGAGTGAGCTGCAGCGCCGCCGCACGCGCGCAGCGCGGACGACCGCGTCGGGCGAGACATCGCGTGCGATTGCCGGGTCCGATCTGGATTCGCCGCCGGTCCTGGCGCGCGCCGTCGTGACACCCACGCGGGTGCGCGCCTCACTTACGGTGGTGGCTGAGCTGCTCCGGCGCCAGGCCGCGCTGGAGCAGGCGCTGCCGTTCGCCGAGATGGCGCTCGATCTCGTTGGCCCGGCCGAATCGGAGCTGCGTGCGGTTTACCTGGAGCGCATCGGCCAGATGCGCTCGGCCGCCGCCGGTGTACTGCGGCAGCGGTGGGCGGACTTCTCGCCGGCCGAACGCGCCGAACGGCCGACCTTGCCCGCCGAGTCGCGCGGCTTGTATCTGCGCGCGGCGGAAGCCTATCTGGAACTGTCGCACGTCAATACGCTGAATGAGCCGGCGTCGGCCGGTGCCGCCTGGCGCGCGGCGGAATTGTTCGATCAGGCCGGCGAGGGCGAGCGCACCATCGCGCTGCTGGCGGCGTTCGTCCACGAGCACCCCTATGACTCGCTGGTGCCGCAGGCGCTGCTGCGCCTCGGTCAGTCCTTGCAAGCGCTGGGCCGCTACGCCGAGGCCATCGGCGCTTATGAAGAGAATTACGAGCGCTTTCCGAACTCGCCCTATGCGCTGGCGTCGCTCGTGCCGACCGCGCAGTGCCACATCGCGCTGGGTGGCGATCACGAGTCCGAGGCCGAGCGCCTCCTGCGGCTGGTGCTGAACGAGTCGCCGGTACTCACGCCACGGGCGCCGGAGTTTGCCGATGCGCTCTTCGTGCTGGGCGACCTGCTGGCGCGGCAGGAAGAGTATGAGCGCGCCGTGCCGGTGCTGGAGGAGGCGCTGCAGCGCTATCCGGAAGACCAGCGCCGCGTGCGCGCCGAGTTCCTGCTGGGCGACTGCTATCGCCAGAGCGGTTTGGCGCTGAAGCGCGAACTATCGGATCGGCCGCCCGTGCCGGCGACGGAGAACGCGACGCCGGGCGCGCCCGCCCTACCCATGCTGGGCGAACGGGAGCAGATGCGCGCGGAACAGTCGCGCCGGCTCACGCGCGCGGCGGAGATCTTCGGCAGCCTGGTGGCGCAACTGGAAGAGACGGAGGAAGACAAGCTGAGCGAACCGTATCGGCAGATTCTGCGGCACGCGCGCTTCTATCAGGCCGACTGCCTGTATGAGACGCAGCGCTATGCCGAAGCGTTGTCATTCTATGAGCGCGTGGCGTGGATTTATCGCGAATTGCCGGCGGCGCTGACGGCCTACGTGCAGATCATCAACTGCTGCATCGGTCTGGGCCAGCCACAGGAGGCCCGCGCCGCGCTGCGCCGCGCGCAGTACCTGGTCCGCACCATCCCGCCGGAGCGCTTCGAGAGCGACGTATCGCCCGAGACGCGCGAGGATTGGGAGCGGTTCTTCGCTTGGGTGGAAAGTTCCGGATTGTTTTAGGCCAGCCAGAGCTGGAGTTGTGACGTGGAAAGTGAGTCGCTCCTGAAGCTACTGGAACAGCAGGCGAAGCTGTACCGCGAGCTGCGCGGTTTGGCGAATCGCCAGCGTCCACTGATCACGCGCGGGCAGACGGCGCCGTTGCTGACGCTGCTGGCCGATCGGCAGCGCCTCAGCGGAGAACTCAGCCGCGTCGCGGCCGAGTTGACGCCTTACCGCGCCGACTGGCAACGTGTGCGCGCACGCCTCAGCGAAATTCAGCGGCGTCGCGCGGAAGTGCTGCTGGGCGAGGTGGAGACGGTCATGCGCGATCTCTTGCAGGTCGATGAAGCCGACGCGCGGCTGCTGGCGGCACAAAAGGTCACCACCCAGCGCGCAATCAATGATCTGCGGGTGGGCCATCAGGCGCTGAGCGCTTACCAGCCCTCGATCGGACCGGCGGATGCGAACGACTCAGGATTCAGTACACAGCGCGCGGCACTGATGGACGAGCAGGCATGATCGGAACGCTTCTGGAAAATCGGCGGAAGGTCGAGGCCCGGGCGGGCGAGGCTCGGGAGGGCGAGGCTCCCGCCGAGTCAGGTTCGGCGGGAGCCTCACCCTCCCGCGAGAGCCGCGACGCGGCGCCGCCCACTTTTGAGTTGGCTGCCATTGTCGACGCTTACACAGATGCGACCGAGAAGCTGAAGCGCTCGCACGAGAAGTTGACGGCCGAGGTCCAGCGCCTCAGCCAGCAACTCGATGAGAAAAACCGCGAGTTGGCGCGCAGCGAGCGG
>DASXUA010000082.1:0-10323 GCA_036505095.1 Phycisphaerae bacterium | reverse complement strand
CTGGATCCGATGGGCATCGGCCGAGCGCTTACGGTCAAGATTAACGCCAACATCGGGGCTTCGCCGGTCTCCAGCGGCACCGACGAAGAAGTGGAAAAGCTGCGGTGGGCGGTGCGCTGGGGAGCCGACACGCTGATGGATTTGTCCACCGGAGGAAAACTCGATGAGTGCCGGCAGGCGATCATCGATCATGCCACGATTCCGATCGGGACGGTGCCGATTTACTCCATGATCATCGGCAGGCGTCTCGAAGACCTGTCTTATGATGACATCCTGTGCGAGATCGAGCATCAGGCACAGCAGGGGGTGGATTACTTCACGATTCACGCGGGGGTCCTGTACGAGCATCTGCCACTGATCCGCGGGCGCATCACAGGGATTGTATCGCGCGGCGGGTCGCTGCTGGCGAAGTGGATGATCGACCATAAGAAGCAGAACCCGATGTATGAATTGTTCGACGAGATCAGCGCCATCATGCGCCAGTACGACGTGACCTACTCGCTGGGCGACGGGCTGCGGCCGGGATGCCTTGCCGACGCCTCGGACGCGGCCCAGTTCGCGGAGCTCGACACCATCAGCGAACTCACCCAGCGGGCGCGCGAGGCGGGCGTGCAGTGCATGGTGGAAGGGCCCGGCCACATCCCCATGGATCAAATCCGCATGAACATGGAGCGCGAGCGCGAGGTGTGCGACGATGCGCCGTTCTACGTGCTCGGGCCGCTGGTCACCGATGTTTTTCCAGGTTATGACCACATCACCTCGTGCATCGGCGCGACCGAGGCCGGGCGCTGGGGCGCGGCAATGCTGTGTTACGTGACGCCCAAGGAGCACGTCGGCCTGCCCAAGCGCGACGACGTGAAAGCCGGCTGCATCGCTTACAAGATTGCGGCCCACGCGGCCGACGTGGCCAAGGGCATCCCCGGAGCGCGGCAATGGGACGACGACATGTCCCGCGCCCGCGCCGCCCTGAACTGGCCGAAGCAGTTCGAGATCGCCTTCGACGGCGAGACGGCCCGCGCGCTGCATGATGAGGATCTGCAGGTCGATACCGACTTCTGCGCCATGTGCGGCCACGACTGGTGCAGCATGCGCATCTCGAAAGAGATCGAAGAATTCGCCAGCGGCAAAGACCCCGAGTTCCAGCCCGCGCGCAAGGCCGCCCAATCGCCCGGCCTGACACCGGAGCAGATGGAGTTTCTCGCCCAGCGCGGCCACAAGCACGCGTGCCACTCGGATAACGTGGCCCACCCCGAATCGGCGAAAGACGTGCAGAGGCAATACATTGAGTTAAACGTGGCGTCGCGATAGATTACTGAGCAGCACCATGAGCTTGACCAGAGCGATAACGGTGGGAAGGAAACGACGTCGGCAGGGCCGGCTGTGGCCGATGCCGGTGCGGGAGACGGACTTGGGGCACATCTACGCCGATATCACCGTGCGACCGTCGGTGGGATCACGAAAATCCTGGACGGGGCGTGTCCTGGTCGATACCGGCGCCACGGACACGTTTCTTCCCGGCAGCGTCCTGCGCAAGCTGGGCATCAAGCCGGTTGGACACCGGTATTATGAACTGGCGGATGGCACCGAGCAGGAGCTGCCGTATGGGATCGGGGTCATCGAACTTATGGGCCAAGTCACCGGCGGCGATCTGGTGTTTACCGGTGAGGACGAAGAGCCGCTCCTGGGCGTGACGGTGCTAGAGTCCACGGGTTTCGGGGTGGATCCGCGCGGCGAACGGCTCATCCCGCGTCCGCCTAAACGAAAGTAGTTGGTAAAACGCGGCCGGCTTGGGATGATTGCGATGTGGCCCGGTGCGGGAATTGCGGCGCGATCTGCTTCGGCGGCATCAAACGCAGCTCACGCCGTTATTGTAGCCGACGCTGCAGCGATGCTACGCTGCTCGCAAGCATCGATGGTCAAGTTCCGCGCGATGTTTTGGAACCGGCAGTCGCGCAGGTCTGGGCCGGACCGTGTCCGCGGTGCGGCGGCCATGGCCCCGTTGATGTTCACTCGTCACATCGAGTTGTATCGCTGATCGTGGTGACCAGATTCGTCACGAGAAACCGGGTGTGCTGCCGCGGCTGCGCACGCAAGGCCCAACTCGTCGATCTGACGATTTGTCTGCTGTTCGGCTGGTGGGGCTTTCCCGCGGGCCTGTTTCTCACGCCCGCGCACGTGATTCTCAACTTGATGGAGATCTTTGCCGGTCCGAAATCCGGCGCGCCGTCCGCGGCCTTGGCTCGGGCGGTTAGACTATCACTGGCTCAGTCCAGCGCCGCACAACATTCGCGCAACTGCACGCAATGCGGCTACAACTTGGCCGGGAACATCACTGGTGTATGTCCGGAATGTGGACTCCGTTTCGCATCACCGCCCTCGGTGGATGTGTTCGCCCAACACGCTGCGCGCGATGTGCGGGGGTAAAGGGTACAAGCCTCTGCCGGTCGAATCGCAGGAGAGGCTCCTCACATCGTGATAAGGAGCGGAGTATGCATCGCATCCGATCTCCGATTGGCGCGCGGCCGCTCGAATTGAGATCACAAAATCGTGGCGCCGAGAATCAACCGGGGCAGATCGCTCGGCGCGTGGGCGATCAGTTGCGCACCGGCGGCTTGAATCTCATCAAGGCTGCGAAAGCCCCACGTAACACCGATCGGCGTCATGCCGGCCGCTAGCGCTGTACGCACATCGATGCCTGAGTCACCCACAAAGAACACCTCGTGGCGACGCGCCATCCGCTGCGCCAGCGCGATCGCCGCCGCCGGATCAGGCTTGCGCGCGTCGCCCTCGCGATGGCCATCGATCGCGACAAACGGCCACGGTGCCAGCAGGACACGGCATATTTCGACCGTGAAATCGTGTGGCTTGTTCGAGAGCACGGCCAGCGGGCAGCCGCCCGCCACCAACACATTCAGGACTTCGTCGATTCCAGGATACAGGCGCGTTTGGTCCAGAGCATGGGCGTGGTAGTGCGCCCGATAAACCGGAAGCATTCGGTCGATGAGTTGCGGATCATCGCGTTCAGCGGCGCGGGCCAGCAACACGCGGACGCCTTCGCCGATCATCGGCCGAATCACATCGCGCGGACGTGGTGGCCGGCCAACAGCAGCCAGCGCGTGATTCACCGACGCGGTGATGTCGTTCAGCGTATCGGCCAGCGTGCCGTCGAGGTCGAAGATTACGCCGGGCGAACGCGGAAAGTCTTGGGGTCTGAGTCCTTGGTCCTGAGTCATGTGGCCGGGTAGCGTCGCCCCTCGTGGTTGACGCGCCGGGGACAAGCCACGACGCTACAGCGGCGGGCTCCGATCAGCCCCCGATCTGGAACATGGCCTTGCGTTCGGTGTAGATGCCCTCGTCAAGCTGATGACCGGTGGGCTTGGCCGCGACGGCCCTTAACAGGATTTCACGCACGGTCTCGATGCCGCCACCACCACGCAGCGCCGCGCGCACGTCCAACTCGTCGTCGTGCAGCAGGCACAGATGCAGTTTGCCATCGCAGGTCAGACGCATGCGATTGCAGGCGCCACAATAGGGTTCGCTGACCGGCGAAATGAATCCGATCACACCCCGCGCATTGCGCAACGTATAATTGCGTGATTCGTCGGCCCGGTTTTCCGAGGGGCACGACGCCAGCGATCCCAGAGCGGTTTCGATCCGCGCGCGCGTTTCGGCAGTCGGGACAAATTGAGCCAATGACAGGCGGGAACACTCACCGCTGCCGAGCGGCATCAGCTCGATGAACCGCACGTGCCAATCGCGCTCGAGCGTCAGCCGGGCGAGATCCACGACGTCATGATCGTTGTAGTCGCGCACCACGACGCAATTAAGCTTGAGGGGATGCAGGCCGGCGTTCTCGGCGGCCTCAATGCCGCGCCAGGCCTGTTCCAGCGAACCGAAGCGCATCACGCGCTTAAATCGCTCGGGATGCAGCGAGTCGATATGCACGTTGATGCGGGTCAGGCCGGCCGCCACCAAGTCGCGGGCCAGGCCGGGCAGCAAAATCGCGTTCGTGGTCATAGCCACGTCGCGAATGCCGGGCACGGCCGCGATTTTTTCAACGATGGCGACCAAATCGCCGCGCAGCGTCGGCTCACCGCCGGTCAAACGGATCTTGTCGAAGCCGAGGGAGGCGGCCGCCTGCACGACCCGCTCGATTTCATTGGCCGACAGCAACTCTTCCGAGGGGACGAAGTGCAAACCGCGCAGCGGCATGCAGTAGACGCAGCGCAGGTTGCAGTGGTCCGTCAGCGAAATCCGCAGGTAGTTGATCTCGCGCTGAAAGCGGTCACGCGGCATGTTTCTATCATACCGCCGTTCTGCTGGCATGTCTTGTATCGCGGCACTATCCTCTTAGGCAGATGGGGCAATCCACCGAGAGAGTTGGCCTATGGATGATCGGCGCCTGCGGGGGGATCGGCAGCACGGTCGCACTGGGTTTGGTGGCCATGCGCCGGAGTCCGGCGAATATGGGCGCGATGGTCACCGCTCTGCCGATCTTCGAGGGACTCGAACTCGTCGATCCGCGCACGATCGTGGTGGGCGGGCATGAGATCCGCAAACAAACGCTGCTCGAAGCTGTCCGGGAGAATCATGACCTCGCGGACCTGTTCGATGAGGAGTTGATCCGCGCGTGCGCGCCGGAGCTGCGCGCCATGCAGCGGAACATCCGCCCCGGCACGCTGCATCGGGCGAACCGCACGATTCGCAGACTGGCCGGGCAGACGGCGGCAGCGGAAACCGGAACGAGCGCCGGGCATGTCCGCAGGCTGGCGCGCGACCTGACAGAGTTCCGCCGGCGCCAGCGACTGCAGCGCGTGGTGGTGGTGAATGTGGCGTCCTCGGAACCACCGGCCGGGCGCGCTGCGCGGTTCGATTCCTATGCGAAACTTCAGCGCGCTCTGGAATCCCGCAGCGCCACCGCCCTGCCGGCCAGTTCGCTGTACGCGCTGGCGGCCATCGAAACCGGCTGCGCGTACGTGAATTTCACGCCTTCGATCGGAATTGATATTCCCGCGCTGCAGGAGCGCGCGGCGCAGCTCGGGGCGCTCCACATGGGGCGCGACGGCAAAACTGGCGAAACCCTGGTGAAGTCCGTGCTGGCGCCGATGTTCGCCATGCGGAACCTGCGCGTGCTGAGTTGGGTGGGGCACAACATCCTCGGCAATCGCGATGGCGAAGTACTTGCCGATCCCATCAATCGGGTCGAGAAACTCAAATCGAAGGACCAGCTTCTGCCGCGTATCATCGGGTACAAGCCGGACTCGCGCGTCTCGATCGATTATGTGCGCTCGCTGGCGGACTGGAAAATCGCCTGGGATTTCATTCACTTCGAGGGATTTCTGGGCACGCGCATGAGCATGCAGTTCACGTGGCAGGGCAGCGATTCGATTCTGGCCGCGCCGCTGGTGATTGATTTGGTGCGCCTGGCGGCGCTGGCGCAGCGGCGCGGCGAAACCGGCGGCATGCGACAGTTGGCCTGCTTCTTCAAGAACCCGATGGGGGTCGAGGAACAGGATTACTTCTCACAATGGCAACGCCTGCTGGATCACCTGGGACTGCTGGAATCAAAGCACGTTTAGCCGCAACCGCGCAGCGGTGCGCTTCGGCCCGGCGCGAAACGTCACGGCGCGTTAAAGCGCGGGCCTGCGGGGCCTGCGGCTGAACGTGGGACGAAGGCATCATCATGAAACTGGCCTACAGTGCGAATGCTTATATGCGGTTCCCGATCGACGAGGCCATCCGGCGCGTGGCGGCGTTGGGATATCATGGCATCGAGTTGATGGCCGACGCTCCGCATGCCTGGCCGGCGGATACTTCGGATGCGCAGATCACACAAATTCGCCGCTGGCTCGGTGAGGCCGGCCTGACGATCTCGAATGTGAATGCGTTCATGATGAATAAGATCGGCGACCCGCGCCAGCCTTACTGGCATCCCTCCTGGATCGAAGCCGATCCCGAGTATCGCGCGGTGCGGGCCGAGCACACCGTTCGCGCCCTGACGATGGCCAAGAAGCTCGGCGCGCCCAGCATCACCACCGAGCCCGGCGGCCCGCTGGAGGGGGACATGGAGTGGGAGCGCGGCCTTGACATTTTCGTCAAGGGCCTGAAAGCCGCGCTGCGCCATGCGGAGCGCGAGGGCGTGATGCTCCTGGTCGAACCTGAGCCGGGTCTGTTGATCGAGAATCCCTGGCAATTCGAGCAACTCGCCGAGCGGATCGACTCACCCGCGTTCGGCCTGAACTTCGATATTGGCCATTTCTACTGCGTGGACGCCCCGCTGCCCCAGACCGTGCAGCGACTGGCGAAATGGACGCGCCACTATCATCTCGAGGACATTGCGGCCTCGCGTGTTCACCAGCATTTGGTGCCGGGCACGGGTGCGATCGACTTCAAATCGACTTTGGATGCGATCCGCACCAGCGGGTACGAGGGCTGGATCACCGTCGAGCTCTATCCATTCCTCGAAGACCCTGATGCGGCCGGCCGAGCGGCGCTGGCACATTTATCGCCGCTCATCGCCGTCTGAGATCTCACGGGCTGAATGCGAACTGGAACTCAGCGAAATCGAACAGGGTCGATGTCGCTGTCGCGGTCCAAATCCAACTCGTCGCAACCACGAATCGGCGGGTTCGTCCCGGCGCGCCGGGACGGACCTGATTCCCCTGAACCCTCAGCGTTTACGGTGCCGGGCACGACCAACGGGAGATGGTACCGGTCATTGAGCCGCCGGGACCGATGAACGAGCCGCCGGCGTACAGCGCCGGCAGGTTCGGACCGGTGCTGTCGGCGTCGAAGGTCGTCAGGCTGACGACGGTGTGGCTGACGCCCACGTCCAGCGCCGACCAGGTCGTTCCGTTCCAGCGGGCGATGTTGCTCACCGCGGCGCCGCCGGCGGTCGTGATGTGGCCCGCGGCGTAGAGCGCGGGCGCGTGCGGGCCGCCCGCGTCGTCGTCGAACACCGTCAGTGCGTACACCGAATCGATCAGCCCGCCGTCCAGCGCCGACCACGATGTCCCATTCCAGCGGGCGATCCCGCGGGCATCGCTGCCGCCGGCCATCGTGAAAATTCCGGAGGCGTATAGCGCCGGCACGTGCGGACCGGCACCATCGTCATCGAAGATGGTCAGCGCATAGACCGAGTTGTCCACGCCGCCGTCCACTTCCGTCCAAGCCGTGCCGTCCCAGCGGGCGATATTCGTCGCGCTGGCCGCGCCGGGAACTTGCAGGAAGCCGCCGGCGTACAGCGCGGGCGGGTTCGGACCGGAACCATCCTCGTCAAAGACGGTGAGCGCGTAGATGGTGCCGTTCAGGCCCGATCCGACCGATGTCCAACTCGTACCGTCCCAGCGGGCGATATTGTTGATCACCGTGGCGCCGGTCATGGTGAACGCGCCGCCCGCGAAGATGACGGGCGGATTCGGCCCCGCGCCGTCCTCATCGAAACCGGTGATGGCGAGAACGATATCGTTGACGCCCTCGCCAGCGGCCGACCACGTCGTGCCGTTCCAGATAGCCACGTGACTGGCCGGCGCGCCGCCGGCATTCGTGAATGAGCCGCCGACGTACAAAACGGCCGGCTGCGGACCGGCCCCGTCGACGTCAAATACCGCCAGCGCCGCGACCGAATCGTCCACACCGGTTCCCAACGCTGAAAAGAGCGAATTATCAAGACGCGCAATGTGATTGGCCGCGACCGCGCCCGTGCTGGTGAATCCGCCGCCAACGTAGAGTGCCGGCGCGTGCGGGCCGGCGCCGTCGTCGTCAAAGACGGTCAGCGCCGCCACGCTGCCGTTGAACTGGGCTGACGGAGAGTTGTTGGTCCACGACGGCGTGCAACCGGTGACCGGATCGCAGGCATCGCCGATGCCGTTGCCGTCGCTGTCGGCCTGATTCGGGTTCGGCGTGTTGGGGCAATTATCAATGTTGTCCGCGACGCCATCTCCATCGGCATCGCCCGGCGGGGGCGGTCCGCCACCGCCTCCACCACCGCCGCCCGGCGGAATGAAGGGCTCGCAAACGTCGATGATGCCGTCGCCGTCGGAATCCTGCTGGCAGTCGTCCGGTACGCCATTGCCGTCGCAGTCATTGCCGGCCAACTCGCACTCGTCGGGAATGCCATTGCCGTTGCAGTCCTGACTGGTGCCCGCGGCAATGTCAGCGTCGTCGGCCACCAGGTTGCCGTTGCAGTCGGCGGGCGTCGGCGGCGCGTTCATGTTGGTGTTCTGATTGCCGCCGTTGAGATTGAGATTCTGGTTGGCGTTGAGATTCAGATTTGCGTTGCCGTTCCCGTTGACGTTGCCATTGCCGCCGGCGGGAGCATTGACGTTTTCGTTCATCAACGGCGGTTGGTTCGCATTACCCGGGCGGCGCGCCCGGCGTGGCGGCGGCTGGCACGCCATCACGAACGCCATCGTCACCAACGTGCCGAGCGCCACGACCCAAACCGGACGCCACCGCCGATTGATCCGCATGATCAAGACTCCTCAAAAATGCGCACCCTTCCGCCAGTGCGCCGGATTCTGGATAGCGCTTGGCCGGCAAAGTCCACTTGGCGACCCGGCCATCAACCAGTTTTAGCGGACTCAACCGCCCGCGCCTAGCCAAGGTGTTCGTGAATATCGACCGATTTCAGGCGATCTGTGTGTGGCGGCGCCCGCAAGTCACGTTACGGGTAAACAACTCAGGCAGGTGCCGCTCCGCCGAGCCGCATCAGGGCGTCGGCAACGTTGGCCTGGATTTCGAGCAGCTTGTCGACGCGCGTGACCTGCAAGGTGCCGCGCACCTTCTGCGTCACGCCGACCATGATCAGGCGGCGGCCGAAAAATTTCAGATCCTGCGCCAGGCGCAGCAGCGTGCCCAGAGCGACGCTCGGCGCGAATTCGACTTTGGACATGTCCAGCACGACTGGCTGGCCGGGCGCGGCGGCGACAGCGGCGTTCACCTCGACCTCCAGGGCGTCGGTCGTGGCCGCGTCCAGCGCGCGGCGCTGCACCGCCAGGATCAGAACGCTCTGGTGCGGCTGGATCGCGATCACATTGTTCGACGACATGGTGACCTGCCTTTCGCGCGAGCACCCTGGCTGGCACAGGAACGCACGCGGCTCGCCTTTTGATAACGGAGTTCTATCATAACGTCATGCCCGCAGCCTGGCGACCGTACGACAGCCTTCAATTCCGCGGCGCAGGCGGCGAGGCGCGGCTCGACCCGGTAGCCGTGGAGGAGCCGCTGGAAATCCGCATCGGCAAGACCCCGCTCACCCTTCTGATGCGCACGCCCGGTGACGACGACGAGTTGGCCGCGGGGTTCCTGCTGACGGAAGGCATCATCGCCTCCGCTGCGGATCTGATGGACCTGAGCTACTGCCCGGGCGTTCCGCCGGAAGCTGAGGGCAACGTCATCGTCGCGCTGCTGAAAGACAGCGCCCGCTTCGATCCCGAACGCCTGCGGCGCAACTTCTATGCGTCGAGCAGTTGCGGAGTCTGCGGACGGGCCAGCATGGAGCACTTGCGCCAGTCGCACCCGCCCATCCAGGACGAAGTGCGCGTCCCGCGCGAGGTGCTGCTCGGGCTGCCGCCGCAGCTCCAGCGCGAGCAGCGCGGTTTCGCGGCGACGGGCGGGCTGCACGCGGCCGGGTTATTTGCCTCCCGCGGCCGCATGCTCTGCGTCCGGGAGGACATCGGCCGCCACAACGCCGTTGACAAGGTTATCGGCTGGGCCGTGCTGGAGGGGAAGACCCCGCTGGCGGGCACCATTCTGCAAGTATCCGGCCGGGCCAGCTTCGAAATCGTGCAGAAGGCACTGGCGGCGCGGATTCCGATCGTCGCGTCCGTATCTGCACCCAGCAGCCTGGCGGTGGACTTGGCGCGCCAATCGCAAATGACGCTGGCCAGTTTCGTCCGCGGCGACCAACTGACGCTCTTTTCAGGTGAATTCCGCATGGCCGAAGGCGGGGCGCCGTGATAAACTTAACACTGCGGTGCGTGCAGATGTTGCCCGACGGCCACGTTCAGGGACAACATTATTATTGCCATAGACTTAGAACAGCGGCCGTCGCCCCGAGCTTCCGCGCGTGATGCGTGAACGCAACGCGAGGGAATATTCCAAACGGGCCGAAGTCGCGCCAGAGCACGAGGCGAGCAGCGGTAACGGGCGCTAAAATATGATGTTACAGGCCGTGCGGCCTACCCGCCTGCAAGCCGGGCGAGCGGCACAGCCGTTGCCCTGAACAATTGGCGGGAGGGCGAGACCCGGGAGGGCGAGGCCCGGGGAGGGCGAGGCTCCTGCCGAGCTAAGGCTACGCCTGGAGGAGGAGGAAAGGATCAT
>DASXUA010000081.1:0-14048 GCA_036505095.1 Phycisphaerae bacterium | reverse complement strand
GATCGACGAACGTACGCTGATCGTGCCAATCTCGCATGCGTATTTCGTCTCGGCCGCCCTGACCGACGTGAAGGCACTCGTGCGCCGCGCGCACGGAGTTGGCGCGTACGTTTTTCTGGATGCCTATCAGACCATCGGCGTGCTGCCGGTCGACGTGAAGGCCCTCGACGTGGATCTGCTTGTCGGCGGCAGCCACAAATGGCTCTGCGGCGGACCGGGCTGCGCATTCCTCTACGTCAAGCCCGAATTGCGCGAGCGTTTCGCGCCGCTGGCCACCGGCTGGTTCGCCCACGCGGCGCCGTTCGCCTTCGAGCCGCCGCCGATCCGCTACGCCGAGCGCGCCTGGCGCTTCATGGGCGGCACGCCCTCGATCCCGGCGTACTACGTAGCCCGCGAGGCCTACAAAATTCTGCTGGAGATCGGGGTCGAGCGCATCCGCCGCCACAACGTCATGCTCACCGAGCATCTGATTGCCCGCGCCCGCCAAGCCGGCCTATCGATCCATTCACCGCTCGATCCCAATGCCCGCACCGGCTTCGTGGCGGTCGATTTTCCCGGCGCCGAGCAGGCCACGCGCACACTGATCGCCGAGCGCTTCAAGCTCGACTGGCGCCCCAACTGCGGCATCCGCATCGGCCCGCACTTTTACAACACGACTGACGAGATCGACCGCTTCGTCGAACGCGCGGCGCAGTTGCAAAGCGCGCACGCTTGATGGTACTCGCCGCCGAACCGCCAAGAATTGAACCGCCAAGACGCCAAGATCGCCAAGGGAAGTCCAATTCGCGCTCCGTCCGCTCTTGGCGTCTTGGCGGTTAGAGTTAGTGTCATGGCGGTTGGGCTATGCCGCGCCGACCTTGGCCACTGCGCCGAAGACCGGCGGGGCCTTGGGATTGGTGGCCGGCGATTGGCGCACCTGCCCGGCCGCGATGAGCTTTTCGATCTCGGCCTGCACCGCGTCGGGCGCGGCGCCGAGTTCCTGGCTGAGGCCGCGCGCCGTCCGCCAGCGGAAACGCCCGGCCGACAGTGCATTCAGGACATCCTCTTCGGAGACCGACGTACCGGCCGTCGTCGCGACAGCCGCGGTCTCGCCCGCCTCGGCAGGCTCGCCGGCGCCGCTCGGCTCGTTGATCGACCAGCCGCGCTGCTGCTCGCGCGCCTGAAGCTGCGCGAGGGTCAACGCTCCCGGCAGCGGGTCCTTCTTAACTTTGATCTTTGTGCCGCTCGAAAATAGCGTCGCGTTCTTGTCGGTCCAATCCTGGTACTGATCCGGCAGCTCATCCATCGGCCAGATAGCCGCAATCGGGCAGGCCGGCACGCACAGCGCGCAGTCGATGCACGTATCCGGATCGATTACCAGCATGGCCGGCTCGGCGATCTCATAGAAGCAATCCACCGGGCACACCGTGCAGCAGTCGGTGTAGCGGCATTTCACGCAACGTTCGGTGACGACATGTGCCATGACGGCTCCTGTTCCAACTTGCGAAACCCAATCACGACCCGGCGGCTGCGGGCCCACTTCCAATCATAGTCGGGAAAACGGCGGCGAACATCAAGGCTCGGCGGCAGAGTCCTGGGGTTGGTCTTGCTGGCGGAGTCCGGCCACGACGGGACCGAATTCGGCCGCATTGCGTGGATCGGCCTGGATCAGGCTCTCGTGGGCGTCGACGATCAACTCGCGCATGGGCTCGGGTGCTTCGGGCGTGTGCGGCAAATCCTGCCATTCGATGGGCCCGGCCGGCGCTTGCGTGCAGGTGTGCAGCAGCGCGAGCACGTGCATGCTGCTCAGCGCCTCGCGCACCGATCGCGACGGCGACAGCAGATGCACGGCGGGCAAGTTGGCCTCCTTGCGACGGATGGCGATCGAAACCAGCAAACCCGTGAAGGTGCTGTCGATGCCGGCGGCTTCGGACAGGTCAAAATAGATATCGGTAGTCACGGGTGTGCGCAGGGACATCAGGCAGCGCCGCACGTCTCCGCAAATTGTCAGGCAGCACCGCCCGGTAGGCTTCAAGATCACGTGAGTGCCGCAACGGCCGATCGCGACAGGAATCTGAGTTCCACCGGCCATAGGACTTGTCCGCTCTTGAGGCCGGAACAGGTTCGCGGCCGCAGTGACGCCTCAATGTACCACAATCAAACGAAAACTCCAATGCTGACGAGATATCAGACGCGGAACACGGTCTTTACGCTGCGGCTGGCACCGGCATGCAGGGCCGTATCGACCGCGCGGCGGTAATCCCGCAACTCGAAGGGCTCACCGACTAGCGGACGCAATCGCGCGCCATGCTCGCACAGTAATTCGAGAGAAAGTTCGAAGGTGGACCGTGCCCCCGTGACCTGTTCCTGGCCGTAAGCATAGGCGGCATGGACGGTCAGCTCCTTGAACCAGATCGTGGTCCAATCCACGCCGGAGGGGATACCCGGCATGCCGACCAGCAACATCTCGCCGCCAGCAGCCGTAAAACGCAGGCAATCGTCAATGCTGGTCGAGGAAGCGACGCAATCAAACGTCACGTCCGCACCGCCAATCACCGTGGGTTTGCCGATTTCGGGATGGTGCAGCTCGGCATCCAGCGCGGCCGCGATATCCGCGTAGCGCTCCCGGATGCGGCCGCGGTACGGCAGCACCTTGTCCGCCCCCAGCGCCTGGGCATGTTCACGCTGATGCGGATACTTGGCCAGCGCGACGATCCGCGCGGGCAGGCTCAGCGCCCGCAGCGCGGCAATCGTCAGCAGACCTATCGAGCCACAGCCCACCACCAGCACAGTCGTGAGTGCGGAGTGCTGAGCCTTGAGTGATCCTGCGCGCAGGACGCCGTGCAGCGCACAGGCGAAGGGCTCAACGAGCACTGCGATTTCATCGCTCAATGCGTCGGGAACTTTGTAGAGCTGGCTGGCGTGCGCGACCAAGCTCTCACTCCATGCGCCGCCCGTATCGCGGCAGTATCCGGTCTGAATCCCAGCCGAGATATTCCCGCGCGTCACGTTGCGGCACAGCGCCAGATGGCCGGCCGCACAGGCCGCGCAGGGCGGCGCGATCCCGCGCACGCGGCAGCCCAGCGCCGGCTGCAGCACGACCCGGTCGCCGACCACCAGCCCGTCCGCGCTGGCACCTACCTGCGTCACGCGACCGACGACTTCGTGGCCGATGACGAAGGGTGTGGACGTCAAGGGCGATAGGTAGGCGCTGCCCTTCGCGCAGATCGTCGCCAGGTCCGAGCCGCAGATGCCGCTCAGGATCGGCCGCAGCCGCAGCCACTCCGGCGAGGGCAGTTTCGGTTCCGGCAGCTCGCGCAGCGATATCATTGCGGCCGCACCGGTATACAGTGCCGGCCAGCGGCACCCGATCGTCCGCAGCGTCAGATACCGCGGAATGCTTTTTCGGAATTGGACGGCGATCATCGGCCGTTGTCGTTCGTACCGGTAATGGTCCAGTGGTAGATGGGCCAATTTCGGCGATGCGCCATGTGCGACAGGGGCTTGTCAGGATTGACGACGCATGGATGACCCACGCTTTCGAGCATCGGCACGTCGGCAATGCTGTCGCCATAGGCAAAGCTGGCGGACAGATCCAGCCCGGCCGCCGCGGCGTAGGCTCGGATGCGACGGGCCTTCTCATGATGTCCGACCGGCGGTCCATCCAGCTCGCCCGTGAAGTAACCTGCGCGCTCGATAAGCCGCGGCGCGATCACGTCGTCCGCATTCAAAAAGCGCGCCAGCGGCTCCATGATGAAATCGATCGAGCCGGTCACGAACACCACCCGTCGCCCGGCGGAACGCTGCGCGCTGACGCACTCCAGCGCCTCACCGAAGACATGCGGGCGAATGACGCATTCGAAGCAACTCTCGATGCAGCCGCGCACGTCGGCGGCGCGCAGGCCAGCGTAATTGCGATAGAACACTTCGTTGAGCCGCGTGCGGCTGAGCTTGTCGAGCAGCAGGTAATAGGGCGCCTTGCAGAAAAACGCGCCGGTCCACAGGGCGCGCGCGACCCGCGGGAGCAGGCGCTGCCGAATGTGGATGTAATGATGCACGATGTGCCGGCCGACCAGCGTGCCGTCAACGTCGAAAAATGCCGCAGCCGGCGCCGACTCCTGAGTCCTGAGTCCTGAGTCACGACCGGTGAGTGCTGAGTGACTTGTGGTGAGTTGTGGCGGCATGCTCAATTATCCTTGCACCGCCACGCCGTGGCCCAACGACTCGACGCGCGCCTGGGTGTGCTGCGCCAGGGCGCGATACAGCCGATACTGCTCGTCGATGTCGTCGGCACACGCCCACGGCCCGGGCATGATGGGGTCGCCGAACGTCACACGCACGACGCCGGGGCGTACGAGCCGCTGGCCTTTGCGCAGCAGGTCGTACGCGTTTTCAATGCGTGCCGGAATCACCGGCGCGTTGCCATCCACGGACATCACCGCCACGCCCATCTTGAACGGCTGGATGCGACCCGTCAGCGAGCGCGTGCCCTCCGGAAAGAACAGCACGCCGTCGCCGCGCTCCAGGACCTCCAGGCAGCGGCGCAAACCGTGAATGCCTTCCGCCTGCCGATCGAACGGAATGGTATCCAGCAACGACCCGAACACCCAACTCTTCAGAGGCGTGTTGAAAAAATAGTCCTCAGCGCCGGCCACCCAGACGCGCCGCCGGTCTGCAATGGCCGTCAGGATCGAGGCCGAGTCCAGATGGCTCGTGTGATTGGGCGCGATAATGAACGGTCCCGATGCGGGGATGTGGTGCAGCCCGGCAGCGCGCACGCGCACATACGAATGGAAGAACAGCGAAACGCTGCCGCGCGCCGCGCGGCGTGCCGGGAGGGCGAGCCTCTGGCCGAGCCGCGGCAAGGCGCCGTCGCGCCCATCCCCGGCGTACGCGGGCGCGGGCTCCGTCCGATGCAGGCGCTTTCGCCACGACTGCGCGGCGCGATCGCCACCGCGCGCCGGCCGGCGCTCGCGCACCAGCGCATAGAGATCGCCGACGCGCGCCACGGCCGACGCGGTCTCGTCCGGCAGCTCCACCTCGAAGTGGCTCTCCAACTCGGCGATCACCTGCAGTTTCATCAGGCTGTCGACGCCCAGGTCCAGCAGCAGGTTCCCATCGGGGCGGATGACCGCTTCCGGCTTGTGCGTCAGCCGCGCGAGAATCTGCCGCACGAGCTGCTCCCCCGGCGTCAGCCCCGTATCGATGGAACTCGGAACCGCCACCGGCGAGCCGGTATCTTGCCTGTAGTCTGAACCCTGAACCCTGTCGAAGGTCCGCCGCGGCGGGAACCCTGAACCCTCGCCTTCGAGCAGCCGCGACCGAATCACGCCGCGCTTGGCCTTCAGCGTGGACGTCTTGGGCAACTCACTATTCCAGAAGTGCAACGTGGCGATGCGCTGATGGCTGGGGATCAGCGCGCTGGTTTCAGTCGCCGCCTCGCGGATGATCCGCTCGACCGATGAAGGATCGAGGTCGCGCGCCGCCTCCAGATCCGGCACGATCACGGCGTGCACGGACTCGCCGAGGCCGTTGGCATTCGACAGGCCCACCACGCACATTTCCTTCACGTAAGGCAGGTCTTTGTAGCGCGTCTCAACCTCGTCGGGATATACGTTCTTGCCGGCGTCGGTGACGATCATGTCTTTCACCCGACCCGTCACGTAATAGAAGCCGTCCGCGTCGCGCCGGCACAGATCGCCGGTGCGCAGCCAGCCGTCTTCGAGCACCGCCGCCGACGCCTCGGGGTTTTTCAGATAGCCGCGCATCACGCTCGGACCGCGCGCCCACAACTCGCCGACTCCCTCAGTGTTGGCGTTGCGGATTTGCAATTCGACTCCGGGCAGGCACACGCCCACCGACCCCGGTTTACCGCCGCCTGGTGGATTCACCGTCAAAACCGGGGACGTCTCGGTCAGCCCATAACCCTCGCACACGCTGAATCCCATTCGGCCGAACACCGCGTGCAGCTCGGGATCCAGCGCCGAGCCGCCCGAAACAAACATCCGCAAGTGTCCGCCGAATTGGCGATGGATGCGCCCGAACAGCCGCCTGCCCAGCCGTCGTCCGGACCATTCTGAAATCCGACCCAGCGCCCTGAAGGTGGCCCGCGCCACGGCGCTGGATTCCTGCAGTTTGCGCTGAATGCCGTCGTAGAAAAGCCGCAGCAGCCGCGGGACGACCATCATCACCGTCGTGCCGGTGGCCTGCATGGCCGCGACGATATCGGGCCCCTTGAGCTGCTCGACATACGTGATCGTGGCCCCCGAGCTGACCGGCACCAGAAAGCCGGCCGTGAACTCGAACGCGTGGTACATCGGCAGCACCGACAAGAACTGCTCCCGCGCGCCTAGCGCGTGCAGCTTCAGCAGGGCGCGCACGTTTGCCAGGAAATTGGCATGTGAGAGCTGTACGGCCTTCGGTGCGATCGTCGTGCCCGAGGTGAACAGGATCGAGGCGATTTCAGCGCCACTCACCGGAACGGGCGGCGGTGCGCCATCGCGCCAGGCGCCGGGCGGCGGCACGAAGGGTTCAACCATGGCGACCACCGGAATGTCGGCGCCGGATGTCGGCACCGAAGAGCACGTCGCCCGAAGCGCAGCGACCGTCGTACGGCCGGCGCAAATCAGCTTCGCTTCCGCGAATCGCGCGCCCGACAGTACCTCCGCCGCCGGCCACTGCGGATCGAGCGGTACGGCCGTCAGTCCGGCACGCATCGCGGCGAGATAGGTCAGACCCCATTCAGGGCAGTTCTCGCCGCAGATCACGACGCGGTCGCCGCGCGTCAAGCCGAACTCCGCGAAGCGTCTCACGATCCCGGCGGTGGCGGCCAGCGCTTCGGCATAGGTGTAGCGCACCCAGTTGCCACCGCGCAGCATCTGCAGCGCGACCTTGTCGTGGCACAGCCCGGCCACGATCTGAAAAACATCGAAAATCGACTCGGCAGTCGCCGCCGCCTCCCGGATGCGTTCGTCTTCTGGCAGCGCATCTACACCGCGGGAGCGGGCCCCGACCGCGGCTCCGCCGGCTGCCACCGGCCCCGCTTCGGCGCCGCCCAGCACGAATTTGCGTAGACCCGGCACGTGCCGCTGGATGATGTAATCTGGCCAATCGACGGCTTCCACCGCGAACGGAAATTTCCGCTGGTCCTCCGGGTGCAGCGACTCGGCCAGCGCGCGCAGCCGGTCATCGCGGAACCGGCAGTTCAGATGCGTGTAGGGCGAATAGATGCGCGCGAAGTAGATGAGCTGCTCGAGCTGCGCAATCGTCAGACTGAGCTTGCGGCGCCGCGCGCTCGACAGCAGCGGTTCGAGCGTGCGGCGCTGCCATAGCAAGCGGCGCAGCCGCCGTTCGAGCTTCGGAAAGAACTCGTCGCGCGGCAGCAGCGCGAAGCCACTCGGCCGGATGGCGTGGCCCGACTCGTCGACCATCGGACGCCGTCGAAAGGCTTCTTCGAGATAACCAATCAATTCGCCCACGCGCAGCGGGTGCCGCGCGCTGGAGCCAACCTGGTACACGCGCAGTCCCGGCGGGTCGCCCGGCGTGGGCAGCGCTGCCACCATGGCGTTGGCCACCAGATCGACCGGAATAATGTCGATCGGCACATTGGGGTCGGCCGGAAATTCGGTGAGCTTGCCGCGACCGTAGGCGATGATCATCGGGTCGGCCATGCGCAGCCCATCGATCCATCCGGGCACCGGCTCCTCCAGGCTGCTCTCGATGATCGCCGGCCGTAGGATCACCAGCGGGACCGCACCACGATCCCGATCGATCAACTGCTCGCCGAGCCACTTCGTAAACGTGTAGGTGTCATTCCAGCCGCGGCGCTGCGCGTATTCCATCCCCGCGGCGATCAGCTTGCGGCGACGGGCCTCGTCATCGACCTGTGTTTCCGCCAGGATGGCATTGCATAGCCGTTGCATCTCGGCCACCATGCCGTCCAGGTCGGTCGCGACACCATTCGTCGGCGTCCACAACTCCTCCGGAATATCGCCGCCGCGCTGGCCGCTGACATAGCAGGTCGAGACTTGCATGAAGGGTGCGTGGTTCGCGTCGCGCGCCAGCGCCAGCAGCCGCGAAGGGCCTTGCGTATTTAGCGCGAGGGCGATATCGAGGCGCTCGTCAAAAGTCACCGCCGCGGCGCTGTTGACGACGATGTCGATCTGGCTGGTGAGCATCTCGTAGTCGGCATCCGACAGTCCGAGTTGCTCCTTCGTCAGATCGCCGCTGACGACGCGGATCTTCTCGCCCGCCAAGGCGTCGAAGGCCGGCCCTAGGGAGGCGCGCAGCCGTCCGAACACCGACGAGCCCAGCACCTCCTTCTTCAGCCGCTCGGCACTGGTGGTCCCGTCCGCCCGCCCGCGGACCAGCAGATGGATGGCTCCGATTTCGGGGACGCTCCGCAGCAGCTTCTCGACGAACACTTTGGCCAGCAGCCCGGTTGAGCCGGTCACCAGGAGCCGGCGTCCCCGCAGGCGCTCGGCGAGCCGGGCGACGCTCTCGCGCGGCGCCGGGGCCCGGTCGGCGCCGGAGATCGCCGCCCGCGACGGCGCGCTCGGTTCGTTGCGCGGGCTGATCCCGACCTGTCCGGACGCGGCATTCATGGCGAGACTCCATTCCGCGGCCCGCCCCACGGCGAGCCCGGCAGTAGCTTATACGGGCTATGGCGCAATTTGACCGCACCAGGCGCTGCGGCGCGTCGCCTGAGTCCGAGGCTTCGCTCAGGGCGGAGACACGTTACTGCGGCGCGCCGCGCTCTGCAATGCCTGTAGCGGCCGAGCACGCTGTGCGGCTGGCTAAGCGTGCGGCATGCCGGATGCGTGGGGTTAGGCGATGCGGGACAACGGCAGCCGGCTCATGATTGCTCAGTCCGAGGAAATTCAGGACGCCGAATCACATCAATCCCGATGCTGCCTTCGCGATCTGGTGCAGCTTGCGGATTTGCCGGCGGCGTGGGTCGGGCATTCGCCGCAGATGATCGCCGACGGCCTGGGCGATGCGCTCGTGCACTATCTGCAACCCGAGTGGGCCTACGTGGCGCTGTGCGACTCGCCCGCCGCTGGGGAGGGCGCGGCTCCCGCCGAGCCGTTCTGCGTAGCGCTCCGCGGCAATGGCCCTTCAGCTTCAGCAGCAGACCAGCTTCACGATCTGCATCGCATCCTCAAAGCGCACGTGACCGCGCGCTCATCCGGCGAGCCGGTGGTGATCGATAACCCTCTCGGCGACGGCGAGCTCAAAGTCGCCATCGCGCCGATCGGCCCCGAGCCCAGCTTGGGCATTGCGGCCGCTGCCGCGTCACGCGCCGATTTTCCCCGCGAGGAAGAGCGCCTGTTGCTGGGCGTCGCCGCCCACTACGCGGCCATCGCACTACAGAATACGCAGCTCGTGCAGGCGCTGCGCGAGAGCGATCGCACCAAGGACCGTCTGCTGCGCGAGATCATGCAGCTCAATCAGACGCTCGAGGCGCGCGTCAGTCAGCGCACTACGGAGCTGCTCGAGGCCAATCGCGAGTTGGAGGCCTTCGCCTATTCGGTCTCGCATGATTTGCGGGCCCCGCTGCGGCACGTGAGCGCATTTTCCGATCTGCTGCGATCGCGCGTCCGCACGCGCGACGAGGTAGCGGCGCGCTACGCGCGCATCGTCTGCCAGGCGGCCGACCGGGCCGCGGCCCTGGTCGAAGCGCTGCTGGCCTTTTTCCGCCTCGGGCGGGCCGAGCTGCGCCGCACACGCGTCTCGATGAACGAGCTGTTTCGCGAGGTGCGCGCCGAGCTCACCGCCGACGCGGCCGGGCGCTGCATTCACTGGCACATCGCCGAGTTGCCCGCCGTGCGCGGCGACCCGCTCATGCTGCGGCTGGTCGTGCAAAACCTGCTCGCCAACGCCGTCAAATACACGCGCCCGCGCTCGGCCGCCCGCATCGAAGTGCGCAGCTCCTGTGCGGATGAGCAACTCGTTTTCACGGTGCGCGACAACGGCGTCGGCTTCGACCCGCGCGCCGTCGACAAACTCTTCGGCGTCTTTTCCCGTCTGCACCGGCAGGAGGAGTTTGAAGGCCTCGGCATCGGGCTGGCCAACGTGCGCCGCATCATTCAGCGCCACGGCGGACGCGTCTCGGCCGAAGGAAGCATCGACGGTGGCGCGACTTTCAGCTTCTCGCTGCCGCGCGATTAGGCGTGCACGGCGGACTGCAATTCCGCGGTTTCGAGCGTTCCGGCGCCAAGCTCGGCACAGATGGCGAGCAGTTCGTCGACCCGATGCGCGCAGGTATGCCGTGCCAGGATCGTCCTGCGGCCATGTTCGGCCAGCGAGCGCGCCAATCCGCCTTCGTTCAGAATGGCTTCGAGTTGTTGCGTCATCTCGTCCGCGTCGCCGGCCACGAGATAATCTTCACCCGGCGTGAAGAGCCCTTCGGCGTCGTCCCATTCGGCGCAGACCAGCGGAATTCCGCAGGCCAGCGCTTCGAACACGCGGATGGTCGGAATGCCCGGCAGGGCCTCGCGATACGGACGGCGCGGGATGTGCACCGTGACGCGGAATTTCGAGAACACCTCCGGCACGCGATAGTTCGGCAGCCAGCCTTCGTATTCGATGCCCGCCTCGGCCAACGCCTGCCGCGCTTCGGCCGGGTAGCGCACGCCGTGCGCCCGCGCCCGCAACCCCAGCCGCCGCACCGGCTCGAGCAGAAACTCGTGCAGATCGCGCGCCCGCTCGTCGTCGCCCCAATTGCCAATCCAGACCAGATCGCCTTCGTGCCAGCGGCTCCAGATCGGCCGGAAGATCCGGGTATCGGCCGCGTCGTGCCACACCCACGCACGCGGTGCCCAGCCACGCTCCAGATACGCGTCGCGGATCACCCGCCCGAACGCCAGCACTCCGTCATAGCCGGACAGATCGTACGCGGCCATGCCTTCGCTGTCGGTCACCGCGCGGTGATGCGTATCGTGAAACAGCAGACGGTAATCACCGGACGCGGCGCGCTGCGCGCCGATCTGCGCGATCAACTCAGGCGGGTTCCATTCGTGGACCAGCACGACGTCGGCTCCGTCCAGCATCACGTCCAGGTTGGGCTTGGCAGGGTCATACAACCGGCTGCGCAGCCGTGGAAACCGCCCGGCGAACTCCTGCAGCGCGCCGTAGCCCGCGCTGTGTAGCAGGTGCCCGCGGCTCCAGCCGTCACGTGGCTCGTAGACCTCAACCGCGTGACCGCGCTCCAGCAGCTCGCTCACGATTCCCCGCAGGAAGTGGGCGTTGCGGTGGTTCCAGTCGGACACCAGCGAGTGATAGAACAGGACAAATCGCATCATACGTGCACCTGACGGCGCGAAGTCGATCGTTCCGACAAGCGGCCTCTGCGGCGCGGCGCGCCTAGGCCCGCCTTGGTTTGCGGCGCACGCATCGGCCCCAGCACTTTCCCGTCGGCGTCGCGTCACTCTCCATCGCGGCGTGCGAACTGCTCGCGCGCGCGGTACAGCGGCTCCGGGCTCGCGTCCACTGCGTCCAGTCGTCGCGTCGCTTCGAATTGGACATGGCCGTTGATCTCTGTGACCACCACGAGAGGGGCGCGGGCATCGCCTACCCGCGCGCCCGTCAAGGGAGGCGGCAGAAACTGTGCCACAGACGGTTTCCGCGAAGCGCGAACTTGGCGCCACGTAACGGCCCGCACGAGGGCTAGCGGCAGGCACGGTGCGCGTGTGTCGACTCGTTCGTTGGATGCCAATGTGGCAAGAGGGCGTCAATCTGTCGGCTGGCACGCACCGCTGCGCTCGCCTGGAAGCCCCCGGACTTCTGGAAAAAAAACGGTCGACCGTTGCGGCGATACTGACATTACGCAATTGGGCACGCAACGCGCGGGCCATCGGGAGCCGGGGCGACAAAGGCCGCGATCGAGGCGCCGGGTATGGAGTACATTCCGCATTTCGACGACGGATTTCGAAGCCTGAGTCATGGCGCTTGGCCCAAGCTGCGGGCGGCGATATGATGCGCCGCAGTCGCGTGCGTCCCGGCGCGCCGGGAACGGAAAGGACAGCCGCCGTAAGCCTATGACGCCGGAAACTGATGCCGCCTTCCATACCTGGCTGGCCGAGGCGCAGGCCGCCGGGCAGACCGATTCCTATTCAGGGAAACGGGGCGAGCGGCGGCACGCGTGGCGGGCGCACTTGGAGCTCAGGCACGGCGAGAACACGTACACCGTGAACAGCTACGACATCAGCAGCCTGGGAGCGGGCATCATCATCCGACACGCCCTGCAAACTGGAGATGTCGTCCAACTGCGGCGCGATCCGCATGAGCCTTGGATCCCGCTGCGCGTGGCGCACGTCACTCAAACGGTGGGAGGCTATCGTATCGGATTGCGGCTCGACGACGTGAAACCCACCCAAACCTGATAGAGCAATTCGTCTCCGCCTACCCGTACCTACCGCCGCGCGCCCCACCGGAACAAGCTGCGAAGGCCGTAATCGACGCATCAGGCCGGGTCGCGTACAATGCATCAACGTCCGGGCGGACCGGTACTCAGGCGCGCAGGAGATGAGAACCAAAATGAATCTCAGAGGAATGCGTCATTTATGGATCATCACGGCCGCTTGTGAAGTGGTGTTGCCGAGCACGGGAATCCGTGCGGCCGAGATGAATTACGACCGCACGGTTGCGCAGATCGAAAAGGAAGTCGACGAGCATCTGTCGGCGGCGAACCAGTTGCTGGAGCAGGTGCTGGCGGTCAAGGGCGAGCGGACCATCGCCAACACGCTCGAGCCGGCCAACGAGCTGCAGCTTCATCTGGATAACGGATCGCAGGTGTGCGGCCTGTTTTCGCAGGTTCACCCGGACAAGGCCGTACGCGACACGGCCGACCTGGGCGACCAAAGAGTACAGAAGTTCCGTACCGACCTGTCCCTCAATCGGCCCTTGTACGATGCCTATCGGGCCATCGATGTATCCAAAGCCGATGGCGACGTTCGGAGGCTGATGTTCAAGACGCTGCGCGATTTCCGCCGCGCCGGCGTTGACCGCGACGATGCCACGCGCGAGAAGATCAAGGCCCTGCGCGAGGAGCTGGTCAAGCTCGGCCAGCAATTTAGCAACAACATCCGCGACGACGTGCGCCGCGTGCAGTTCGACAGCGTGACCGACCTGGAAGGCCTGCCGGAGGATTTCATCAAGGGCCACGCGCCCGGCGAGGATGGAAAGATCACGCTGACGACCGATTATCCGGATTACATCCCGTTCATGAGCTACGCCAAGAGCGGGCCCGCGCGGCACAAGCTCTACATGGCATATCGCAATCGCGCCTATCCGGTGAACATCGCCGTGCTCGATCAATTGCTCGCCAAGCGTTACGAGTTGGCCAAGTTGCTGGGCTATCAGGACTATGCGGTCTACATCACCGAGGACAAGATGATCAAGACGGCCACGGCTGTCACGGATTTCATCGAGCGCATCGCCAGAATGGCCGAGGGTCCGGCGGCCGCGGATATGGCCGAGTTACTGGCCGCTAAACGCCTCGATGATCCCAAGGCCACCAAGGTCGCCGATGACGAGAAGACTTATTACGAGGAGCGCGTCAAGGCCGCCAAATACAGCTTCGATTCGCAGAAAGCCCGCGGGTACTTCGAATTCGATCGCGTGCGGCAGGGATTGTTCGATGTCACCGCCCGACTATTCGGCATCGAGTTCCGGCCGGTCAAGGAAGTGAAGCTATGGCATCCGGACGTAACGTGCTGGGATGTCTATGACGGCGAGCGCTACGTCGGTCGTTTCATGCTCGATCTGCATCCGCGCGAGGGCAAGTACAAGCACGCCGCGTGCTTCACGTATCAGACGGGCATCGAAGGCAAGCAGACTCCGATTTATGTGCTGGTCTGTAATTTCCCCGATCCGCGCAGCTCGTCCGGCCCGGCACTGCTGCCGCACACCGAGGTGGTGACGTTCTTCCACGAGTTCGGGCATCTGTTGCACGGGCTGTTCTCCGGGCATCATCGCTGGATCGACATCAGCGGCATGTCGACCGAATGGGACTTCGTCGAAGCGCCCTCGCAGATGCTGGAGGAGTGGCCGTGGGACATCAAGACGCT
>DASXUA010000080.1:0-3434 GCA_036505095.1 Phycisphaerae bacterium | reverse complement strand
GATCCAGCAGAGCCTCTATCGACTGATGGAGGGCAAGACGGTGGTCGCCATCGCGCATCGGCTGTCCACGATCGCGGCGATGGACCGGCTGATCGTGCTCGACCGCGGGCGCGTCGTGGAAGAGGGCGATCACCGCAGCCTTCTCGCGCGCGACGGCCTGTACGCGCGGCTGTGGGCGCATCAGAGCGGCGGCTTCCTCGGCGACGATTTGGTCGAGGTGGCGGCCGATGCGAAGGAGGCGATCGCCCAGGCACGCAGCGATGTCGATGCTACTGCCGACGAAACGCGCGCGCGCCGGCTCGAGCCAACGTTGATCGGGCATGACTTGCCGGCTGGCTCCGAGCCGCCAGGGTGAACGGACGCCGTCATCGCAGAGTGTTCGCGCATGGCTTCTCGTTACGCGCCCCGTGGACCTGAAGCCGAGTTCCAGCCCGGTTCGCGCGGTCGCGTGCTGCGCAATCTATTGGGGCTCCTACGCGTCCGTGACATCACGCTTGCCGAGTCGCAGGCGTTACAACTCGCCCAGGATCAGGCGATCGAGCGCTACAGGGTCGACCATCGCTTCACTGCAGAGGACATCTGCGATCTTCATCGCTCCTGGCTCGGCGCGGTCTATCCGTGGGCCGGGCAATATCGCACCGTGAACATGGGCAAGGGCGGCTTCCAGTTCGCCAACGCGGCCCTAATTCCCAACTTGATGCGCGATCTGGATCGGGGCCCGTTAGGGCAATTCACCCCTGCCGCGCGCAGCCTGACGCGCAGATCGCGCACGCGTTGGCGGTGGTCCACGCGGAGCTAGTCCTAATCCATCCGTTCCGGGAGGGTAACGGCCGACTGGCACGATTGTTGGCTATGCTGATGGCGCTGCAGGCGGGTCTGCCACCATTGGATTTCACGCCGATGTCGGGGCCCGGCAAGCCTCGCTACGTCGCGGGGATTCACGCCGCGACAGGCCACGACTATGGGCCGCTCGCAGCTATCTTCGAACGGATTATCGGACTGACTTGGAAGCGAGCCGCTTCCAGTGGGCGATGAAGGCTCGGAGCGAGGACGGCTTCCACGCCCCGGCACCACCAGCAAAGGGACGGCGAATCCCCTCGACTGCGGAAGACGTCTGAGCAGATACCCAAAGCGCTTTCGCCCGCGCGCTCGCGGACTTTAGGTAGGGATTCGCCTGCTTGAGCGTCATGATCAAATTATACGTGACGACTGCGGCGGGGTCGAGTGATCGGCGTGGCCACGAGTTGGTTCCCCGCTTAAAAGGCTACGATAGTTGCCTAAGAAGCAACGGCCTTAGGTCCCCCCGGTCAAAACGCTATCGCGGCCTTGATTTGTACATATATTGTATATATCATGATATTGATGAGAACTGAGTACGATTTTTCGAAGGGCAAGAGAGGCGCTGCCATGCCGCAAAAAGGCAAGACGCGCATCTCGATCTTTATCGACAACGTCGTGCTCGACGCTTTCCGGGCACGCGCCGAAAAGGCAGGCACTGGCTACCAGACGATGATGAACGAGGCGCTACGCCATTATTTGTCGGAAGCCGAGCAGCCAGTCACGGAGACAATCTTGCGCAACGTGTTGCGGCGGGAAATCTCCGAGTATTTTCGGGCCACGCCACGACGCGCCGGCAAAACGCGCGCAAGCACAGCGCGGCGCAAGTCGCCATAGAGTAATTGCCTAACATGAGACACATCCGGAGGACGGCTTCGCTTAGGTGCAACCACCTGAGGAGAAGCCGCATGGCACGCACGTTTCACCACGGTGATAAGGCTAAGAGTCGCCACTTCGGCGATGACTGGCGATGGTTACAATCGACGCCGTCGCCGTGGAGGCGGCAAATGATGACCCGGCCCCAACGCCAGGAAGTCCGGCGCCTGGTCACGCGCACGATGAAGCTCGTCGACTACGAACATGCTCCGCTTTTTCCTCTCCCGAAGAAGCCACACGTTTACTACTGGTAGCGACTGACGGCGGCCAGGCGAAGTCTGAGGTGCGTTATGACAAGAAAACCCAAACCGATTCAGGTCAACAGCGGCGATGTCTTCGTCGACCGCGGCTTTGCCGATGCCGGCGAACGCACGCACAAGCGCGACAAGCGGCTGTCTTGGGAGGACACCTTCAAGGACATGGCGCGCGAGCGCGAAGACTGGAGCGACTTCGAAGGCACCGTCGCCGACGGGCTCGAGGCCGCGGAACGCTGGTGAGGGCAAGCGCCTGGACCATCCCTCCGTTGCCGACGCAGCGCGCGTGAGACGGCTGATCGTGGAAATGTACGGC
The DNA here is from genome assembly GCA_036505095.1 of Phycisphaerae bacterium. GTDB lineage: Bacteria > Planctomycetota > Phycisphaerae > UBA1845 > UBA1845 > DASXUA01. Next base: position 1,151 of record DASXUA010000080.1, on the reverse strand, counting down.
GAGTAGGTCTAATAGGGTAGCTTGGCGCCTGGGTGTGAAGCGAATAAGCCCTGTAATCGCTTCATTTGGGGAGGCGAATTGAACTCGAGCCTGAGCCGCCGAATCGGGATCCCGGCACTCGAGAAACGTGGGCGGCACTTCGTATTCATGGTGCGCCCAATGCGGCCGTAATAATTGCCCCACGATGCGACCAGCGGCACTTACCTTGCATCGCGCGCCGGCCTGATGTAAAGTAAGGATTCCTTACTTTCCGATAACCAGGACAAGCATGCTTGCCAAGGTCACCTCCAAGAACCAGTTGACGCTGCCCAAGAGCGTTACCAGCGCCGTGGGACCGGCAGAGTATTTCGAGGTAGAGGCGAAGAACGGCCAGATCATTCTCACGCCGGTCCGCATCCAACGCGCCGACGCCGTGCGGGCGAAGCTCGCCGCCCTAGACCTGACCGAAAAGGACGTGGCGAATGCGGTCGCGTGGGCTCGAGCGCCAGGGCGCAACACGAAAAAGTGAGCCGCGCGCCGCGGGTCGTGCTGGACACCAATGTCGTGTTGTCGGCAGTGGTGTTTGCGCAGGGTCGCATGGCCGGAATGCGCTACGCCTGGCAAAGCGGCCGCTGTCAACCGCTCGTGTCGCAGGCGACGGCGAGCGAACTGGTGCGCGCACTGGCCTATCCGAAATTCGGCCTGAGCGCCGACGAGCAGAGCGAGTTGCTGGCTGACTACCTACCGTATTGCACGACCGTGCGCATGCCGCGAAAACCACCCAAGACCCCCGCCTGCCGCGATCCGTTCGATGTGCCGTTCCTGCAACTCGCAGTGGTCGGCAAGGCAGCGTACCTCATCACGGGCGATCGCGACCTGCTCGCGCTTTCTACCCGATTCTCATGCCCGATACTTACGGCCGACCAGTGGATGGGAACGCTCGAGAAGCCGTGACACTCGGAAAGCGCGCCGGTGGTTCGGTGGCTGCAGCCCTGAGCCCTTAGCTCGCCGCGCGTACCCAGCCGCGCGCGCCATTCAGGAACAGATTCACGACGTCGCGCGCCCAGGCATCGAGCTCGGCGGACGTCATCGGCGCGCCGAATCCCATGGCCCGGCGCTGCGGCAGCGCGATGATCATGTAGAGAAGCTCCTGTGCCGCGAACGTCGGGTTG
>DASXUA010000079.1:0-10235 GCA_036505095.1 Phycisphaerae bacterium | reverse complement strand
CGGCTTCCACGGATTCCACGTGACGATCGGCGCGATCATGCTCTCCGTCATGCTCGGCCGCGCGTTCCGCGGCCATTTCGACGCCGAGCACCATTTCGCGTTCGAGGCCGCAGCGTGGTACTGGCACTTCGTCGACGTCGTGTGGCTGCTTCTGTTCATACTCGTGTATTGGCTCTGACGAGCAAGCTAGAACACGAGACGACCAAGAGGAGCCGCCGCTTCAGGGGCGGCTCTCTTGCTTGCCGGGAGGTGTCCAAGCTGCGCTAGCGCAGTCCGCTCTCGCCGATCCAGCCGAGCTTGTAGCTGACGAAGAGGAAAATGAGCAGGATTGCCGACAGGGCGACGCGGAGGGCCAGCGCTCTGACCATCCGCGTGCCGCGACCGCGGTCGTGGTAAAGGTAATACAGCGCCGACCCGAGGCTGGCAATGATGAGGACCAGGGCGGTGATGACGATGATTCTGATCAAGGCGCACTCGCGACCGCGATAGCCTGGCAATTTGGCCAGTCTAGCAGCCTCACAGACACTAAAGCGATGCCAAACCCGATAGGCTCGTTCCTTGCGCGCAGGGATTTCCGGCCAACGCTGTGGCCTACGCTCGGCCTCGCAGTCTTAGTCGCGGCGACGGTCAGCCTGGGCAATTGGCAGCGGCACCGTGGCGCGGAGAAGGAAGCGCTGCGCAAGCAGTACGAACTTGCCGCACAAGAGCAACCGCTTGAATTGACAGCGGCCCCGGCAGACGCGGCGGCGCTGCGCTTCCGGCCGGTTCGCGCAAGCGGCGAGTTCGACGGACGCCGGCAGGTACTGATCGACAACAAGATCTACGCGGGCCGTCCGGGGTTTGACGTCGTGACGCCGCTCAAACTCGCCGGGGGAAACCGCTATGTCCTCGTCGACCGCGGTTGGATCGCGCAGGGAGCGCATCGCTCTGAATTGCCTCAGGTGCAGCCGCCCGCGGGCGCGATCCGGATCGAGGGCCGGATCAACCTGCCGCCGGCGCGTTATCTGGAACTCAAGACGGACGCGGAGCCTGGCCCAATCCGCCAAAACCTCGACATCGACCGCATCGCGGCGGCGACCGGGTTAGCGTTGCTGCCGTTCCTGATCGAACAAAGCGGGGATGCCGGCGACGGCCTGGTCCGCGACTGGCCGCCGCCGGATTTCGGGATCGATCAACATCGGAGCTACATGCTGCAGTGGTATTCGCTCGCGGGACTGGGGATCGTGTTGTGGCTTGCGCTCAACTGGCGTGCGCGAGATCCGAAGCGTGACGGTGCGTCGAGGGCCGGATCCCTACCGCGGCCGCCGCGAGGCCGGCACACGTTGCTGCTGCTCGCGCTGGTCGCGCTCTCGCCGGTCGTCGCAGCCTATGTTGCGTATTACGGGTTCGTGCCCACCAAGCGCGTGAATTATGGCGAGCTGCTCGATCCACGGCCGGCGCCGGCGATCACGGGGGAGCATGCGGACGGGAAGCCGTTTGCGCTCGTGGAGTTACGCGGCAAATGGGTACTCCTGGTCGTCAGCGGGCACTACTGCGGCGACGCGTGCCGGCGCGCACTGCATGCGACCCGCGTAGCGCGAACGATTCAGGGCCGCGAGCAGGATCGCGTCGTGCGGGCCTGGTTGCAGCCAGCGGCGGCGCCGCCGCCTCCGGCCGAGCTGGTGGCCGGGCATCCGGGGCTCATTGCGGCACGCGTGGCAGCGGTGGAGCTCGCACGGCTTCCCATCGACGCCCATGGCGCCGCGAGCATTCTGTTGCTCGATCCCCGCGGCAACCTGGTGCTGCGCTACGGCGACGATCCGCACGCCCAGCTGCTGGCGAAGGATCTCGAACGCCTGCTACGCGCCTCGCAGATCGGTTGAGACACGCGGGGGTCGGCGGCCCGACGCGCGTCCTCCGGAATGGTAAAATGGGAAGTCTGCCCGGACCAGAATTCTGTCCAGTCAACAGGGGCCACCGTTATGGTCGTAGCAATCGCATTGGCTTTGTTGGTCGTTGGCTCCGTCCTGTTTCACTACCTGAGCCCTTGGTATTTCACGCCGATCGCCTCCAATTGGGACACGATCGATACGACCGTAACGATCACGTTCTGGGTCTGCGGGTTTGTATTCGTCGCCATCAATCTGTTCATGGCCTATTGCGTGCTGCGCTACCGGCACCGGAAGGGAAAACTGGCGCATTACGAACCCGAGAACAAGAAGCTGGAACTTGCGCTCATCCTGGCCACCACCGTGGGAGTCATCGCCATGTTGGCCCCTGGCTTGTTCGTATGGGCGAAATTCGTCGAGGTTCCGAAAGACGCCGCGGTGTTCGAGGTTGTGGGCAAGCAGTGGCACTGGAGCTTCCGCTTCCCCGGGGCGGACGGCGTGCTGGGCACCGTCGATGCCAAATACGTCAGCGATGAGAATCCGTTCGGCATGAATCCGGACGATTCCAGCGGGCGGGACGATGTCCTGATAGCAAGCCCTGAGCTGCATCTTCCGGCCGGCAAGCCCGTCAAGGCCCTGCTCCGCTCTATCGACGTACTGCACGACTTCACCGTGCCACAGTTCCGGGTGAAGATGGATCTGGTCCCGGGGCTGGTCACCTACGTCTGGTTCACGCCTACCCGAACCGGAACCTTTGACATCCTCTGCGAAGAATTATGTGGCATTGCACACTTCACCATGCGCGGCAAAGTCATCGTGGAAGAAGAGAGCGCGTTCAAGGCATGGTTAAGCAGCTATCCCACGTACGCGCAATCCATAACTCGAGTGCCCGGCGATGCTGCAGCAGGCAAGGCACAGTTTGCAGTGTGCGGTTCCTGCCATGGCCTGCAGGCGGAAGGCAATCCTGCGCTGAATGCGCCGAAATTGGCCGGGCAGGGAGACTGGTACCTGAAACGGCAACTGAAAAATTTCAAGAGCGGTGCCCGGGGGACACACGAAAAAGACGTATTTGGCAAGATGATGGCGCCGATAGCGGCGACGCTCGCAGACGACGCGGCGATAGATAACGTCGTCGCCTACATCAGAACGCTGCCGGACAATCCGGCCCCGACCACGGTGCAAAAGAATGCCGCGCGTGGTCAAAGGCTCTACGTGACTTGCGCCGCCTGCCACGGCGCCGACGGGCGGGGCATGCAGGCTACGAATGCGCCCCGGCTCAAGGGCATGAGCGATTGGTATCTGGTGACGCAATTGAAGAATTTCCAGAAGGGGATTCGCGGCGCCCATCCCAAGGACATGTACGGCCCGCAGATGTCGTCCATGGCGGCAATTCTGACCGATGATGAGGCAACCGATGATCTCGTTGCCTACATCGATACCTTCCGCTGACGGCTAAGCGCCGTACTTTTTATACTGTTATCATGATAATGACGTGCCTTCAGGCGAGTCGAGCACACAAGATTTAGCGATGAGGAACCACCGATGACTTCCGTTACCCATGACGAAACGGCTCACGTCCCACCGGCCGAAGTCGAAGAGCCAGAGCTCTACCACCCGAAGACCTTCGTCGGGAAGTACATCTGGAGCCAGGACGCAAAAGTCATCGCCGTCCAGTACGCGATCACCGCGATTGGGATCGGGCTGGTGGCTTTGGTGCTGTCGGGAATCATGCGGCTGCAGCTGGGATTCCCGCACGTCTTTTCCTTTATCACCCCCAACAACTACCTGCAGTTTGTCACCATGCACGGCATGATCATGGTGATCTATCTGCTCACCGCGCTTTTCCTGGGAGGGTTCGGCAACTACCTCATCCCGCTGATGGTCGGCGCGCGCGACATGGTTTTCCCCTATGTCAACATGGTGAGCTACTGGGTCTACCTGTTCGCCGTGCTGTTGCTCGTGGCAAGCTTCTTCGTTCCGGGCGGGCCCACGGGCGCCGGCTGGACGCTGTACCCGCCCCAGGCCATCCTCGACGGCACTCCGGGACACAATTGGGGAATCATCTTGATGTGCGTTTCCCTGGCTTTCTTCATCATCGGATTCACCATGGGCGGTTTGAACTACGTGGTGACCGTGTTGCAGGCGCGCACGCGCGGGATGACGATGATGCGTTTGCCCTTGACGGTATGGGGCATTTTCATGGCGACCATCCTGGCGCTGCTGGCGTTTCCCGCCTTGTTCGTCAGCGCCATCATGATGACGCTGGACCAGGCGCTGGGCACGAGCTTCTTCATGCCCGCCCTCGTTTCGAAGGGTCAACACCTCGCTTACAACGGCGGCAGCCCGATACTCTTTCAACATCTGTTCTGGTTTTTCGGCCATCCCGAGGTCTACATCGTTGCGCTGCCGGCCTTCGGCATGGTCTCCGATCTGATCGCCACCCATGCAAGAAAGAACATCTTCGGCTATCGCATGATGGTCTGGGCGATTCTGGCCATCGGCGGCTTGAGCTTCATCGTGTGGGCGCACCACATGTACGTCAGCGGGATGAACCCTTACTTCGGCTTCTTCTTTGCCACCACCACGCTGATCATCGCCATTCCCACGGCGCTCAAGGTCTACAACTGGGTGCTGACGCTGTGGCGGGGAAACATTAATCTCACCGTGCCCATGCTGTTCGCCATCGGCTTCGTCTTCACCTTCATCAACGGCGGCTTGACGGGCCTGTTCCTGGGTAACGTGCCGGTAGACCTGCCACTCTCCGACACCATGTTCGTCGTCGCCCATTTCCATATGGTGATGGCCGTGTCGCCGATCCTGGTCGTGTTCGGGGCGATCTACCACTGGTACCCCAAGGTCACCGGGCGAATGCTGAACGACACCCTGGGCAAATTTCACTTCTGGTTCACCTTCCTGGGGACCTATGCCATCTACTATCCGATGCATTACCTGGGCATCCTGGGCGTGCCGCGCCGGTACTATGCCGTCACTGGCACAGACTTCATCCCGCAATCGGCGCATTCATTGAACGAAGGGATCACCATCGCGGCGTTGATCGTGGGCGCCGTCCAGGTGGTGTTCTTGTACAACCTGATCTGGAGTTATTTCAAAGGCAAGCCGGCAGGCGGCAACCCCTGGCGCGCCACCACGCTGGAATGGCAGACACCGCAGACGCCGCCGAAGCATGGCAACTTCGGTGCGACGTTACCGGTGGTCTATCGCTGGGCTTACGATTACAGTGTGCCTGGTGCGGCCGAGGACTTCATACCGCAAAACCAGCCACCGAGTAAGAAGGCCAAAGGCCTCGAGCAAGCCCTCGACGCGGGCGAGTTGGGCGCGCAAACGCTCACCGCCTCGGGCACCCCGAAGCCGTTGGGCGGGTCTTCGTGACGACCTCGTTACTGGTTTTGATTGCGATCATGGCCATCGCAGTCGGGTGGCTGTTGCGACAAACGTTGAACACCAAGCCCTGGGTAGAGCAACGTCCGATCAAGAGCGAAGATGGAGAAGGCGCGCTGCCCCTGCCGACGGTGAAAGTCGGGCTTGGGGTGTTTCTTGCCGTTGCTACTTCGCTGTTTGCGCTCCTCGTCAGCGCCTACTTCATGCGCAAGATGGGAGCGGACTGGAGTGCCCTGGCTGTTCCAAGGGTGCTGTGGCTGAACACTGGCTTGCTGCTTTTGAGCGGCGCCGCCATGCAATGGGCGCGCGCTGCGGCACGACGAGGGCAGATAGAAGGCGTGAGAAGCGGCCTGATGGCCGCGGGCGTTTTCAGCTTTTCTTTTCTGGCGGGACAGCTTTGGGCGTGGCAGCAACTGAACGCCTCTGGTTATTTTGTAGCAGCGGATCCAGCCGCGGCTTTCTTTTACCTGCTCACCGCGCTCCACGGCTTGCACCTCCTGGGCGGCCTTTGGGTCTGGGGCAAGACCACCGCCAAGGTGTGGCGCGGCGCCGAGGTCGGCGCGGTACGCATGAGCGTGGAGCTATGCACGGTGTACTGGCACTATCTGTTCCTGGTTTGGCTGGTTTTGTTCGCTCTTCTGCTATCTACCTAAAGGGATCAAAGTAAATGGCACAACCCGCGCTGGCGAGCACGGGAGAAGCTCTCCCGCGGCCCGAAGGTTTGCAAGGCATCGTCGCCGATTGGTCCTCGGATCAGCGGGCGTTCAAGAACGTCCCCTGGGGCAAGGCGATGATGTGGATCTTCCTCCTCAGCGATACGTTCATCTTCAGCTCTTTTCTGATCTCGTACATGACGGTGCGAATCTCCACCACCGTCCCCTGGCCCAACCCCAGCGAGGTCTTCGCCTTGACGATCGCGGGCCAGAGTATCCCGCTGATCCTGATCGCGATCATGACCTTCATCCTGATCAGCAGCAGCGGGACGATGGTCCTGGCCGTGAACTACGGCTATCGAAAAGATCGTGTCAAGACGTTTGTCTTCTTGCTGCTCACCGCGGCATTGGGCGCCACATTCGTCGGGATGCAGGCTTTCGAGTGGACCAAGCTGATCATGGAAGGGGTCCGCCCGTGGGGCAACCCCTGGGGCGCGCCTCAGTTCGGCTCGAGCTTTTTCATGATCACCGGTTTCCACGGCACTCACGTGTCGTTCGGCGTGCTTTTCCTCATCATCGTTGCCATCAAGGTGTTGCGCGGTGATCTGGATAGCATGAGGCCCGGCTTTCTGACCGGCAGGAAGGGCACCTACGAGATCGTCGAAACCATGGGTCTGTACTGGCACTTCGTCGATCTGGTATGGGTATTCATCTTCGCGGTTTTCTATCTTTGGTAAGAGGAACCATGGCACACGCAGAGGGGCAGCCACATCCCGCCGCGGGGCAACACCACTCAGCGGCGGGTGGGCAGCATCACATTGAGGGGCAACAACATCCGCTCGGCATCTATTTCAAGATCTGGGGATTGCTGTTCGTTCTCAGCACCGCGTCTTACCTAGTCGACTACTTCCACGTTCAGGGTTACCTCCGGTGGTTTCTGATCCTCACGTTCATGTTGCTGAAGGCGGGGCTTATCGTCGCCGTCTTCATGCACATGCTCTGGGAGCGGCTGGCCATCGTGTATGCCATCCTGGTTCCGCCGCTGCTGTTGCTGGTACTTCTGGGAATCGGGGCGCTCGAGGCGGATTACACGTTCTTTACGCGTGGCACATTCTTCGGGGGAGAGCCCGCGGCGGCAGTGCATGGTCCGGCGATCAAGGGCCCGGTGCAACATCGCTAGGCGGTGACAGCGCGATTTTGGCGGTTGGCTGACGTACCTCGTCTTCCAGTCGGCTCGCAATGACTACTTGACCAGAATCCGGGGATGGTGCGCAAAGTGACAAGACAAGGGGGAACCATATGAAAATGCTAAGGCGCTATTTCATAAGCGACGATCTGGACGACCTGGAACTCGTTGAAGAGCAACTGGAGAGTGCCGGTGTTTCCACCCCGCAGATCCATGTGCTCACCGCGCACGACGCCGAGCTGGATCACCATGAGCATCTCCACCGCGTCCAGTCATTCATGAAGAAAGACATCGTTCACTCAACGTTGATCGGCGCCGTAGTCGGTGTTTGCGCTTCCGTGCTGGTTCTTACTGTCGCCTATTTTGCCGGCTGGACGAATACCGCTGTCGGCTGGATACCCTTTGTCTTCCTTGCCGTGTTGGTACTCGGCTTTTGCACCTGGGAGGGTGGATTGTTTGGTATCCAAAGACCCAACTACCACTTTGCCCGTTTCGAACAAGCCATAAAAGACGATAAACATATCTTGTTCGTAGATCTCGAGCACGACCAGGAGGCGGTGCTGGAGAAGGTGCTGAAATCTCATCCAAAGTTGGAGCCGGCCGGGTCGGAATCGCTGCACCAGCATTGGGTCATCGAGTTTCAGAAAAGAGTGCCGCGTTTCTTCAAACAGACATGGCCGTGACAGGACTTACCGACCCCGCGGCCATCCACTTCACACCTCAGACACGAGGAGTCTCCCATGACCCAACACGCTGCTGACACGAACCGCCGTCGCTTGATCAAGCTTACCGTCACCGGGCTGGTCGCTGCGCCATTCGCCAACGCACTGTTAAGCGGAACCGCCGAGGCGGTCGACATGGTCAGCGAGTCCGATCCGACAGCGGTAGCGCTGAAATACAAGATGGATGCCACCAAGGCTACCGATCGCAAGGATCCGAAGGCGCTTTGCAGCAACTGCAACTTCTACACCGGCAAGGCCGGTGATGCCAACGGCCCCTGCTCCGTCTTCGGAGGCAAGCTTGTCGCCGCCAAAGGCTGGTGCGCCTCCTGGGCCAAGAAAGTCTGAGCCATCCTCGGGGAATGAAGTCTCACTGATGACCACTCTTGTCCTCAACCAGGGCCGCCTTCGTCGCGCTCGCCAGTTTTTAGCGCTGACAAAGCCGCGCGTAGTGACGCTGATCGTGTTCACCGCGGTGATCGGCATGTTTCTCGCCGCGCCCGGATTGCCGCCGGCGTCCGCCGTAGCCTTCGGCACGCTGGGCATCGCGTTGGTCGCCGGCGCCGCCGCGGCGATCAACTGCCTGGTCGAGCAAAAGGTCGACGCGTTGATGGCGCGCACACGTGCCCGGCCATTGCCGCGCGGCGAGATATCGTCGCTGCAGACGCTGGTCTTCGCCGGCGTCATCGGGGCCATCGGCCTGGGCATTCTCGGCTTCAAGGTGAATATGCTGACGATGTGGCTCACGCTTGCGACCTTCGTCGGCTACGCGATCATTTACACCGTGCTGCTCAAGCCTGCGACCCCGCAGAATATCGTGATCGGAGGCGCCTCGGGAGCGATGCCTCCGGTACTTGGCTGGGCCGCCGTCGCGAACGACGTCGCGCCTGAGGCGTTGCTGTTGTTTCTCATCATCTTCGTGTGGACTCCGCCCCACTTCTGGTCCCTCGCACTCTACCGCGCAAAGGAGTACGCGAAGGCGGGGGTGCCGATGCTGCCGGTAACGCATGGCCCCGAATACACGCGGCTCATGATCGTGCTGTACACCGCAGCGCTATTCGCGGTGACCCTGCTACCCTACGCCATCCGCATGAGCGGCGCACTGTATCTGGCAGCAGCGGTAGCGCTCGGCGCCGTATTCTTCGCGCACGCGGTCGCGCTGCGTCGGCGCTACAGCGATGCATTGGCGCGGCGCACTTTCCGGTTCTCGATCGTCTATCTCGCGGCGTTGTTTTCGGCGCTCCTTCTCGACCACTATTCGCCCTAATGGATTTTTTGCGCGCAACGGTCGCGGCGCTGCTGGTGATCGCTGTTGCGGCTTGCGGCCCGGCAGCACCTAAGTTCCAAGGTTCCGACGTCACCGGCATTGGTTACGGGCGCGACTTCCGGCTAAACGACCATACCGGCAAGCCGCGAACGCTGGCGGACTTCCGCGGCAAGGTCGTCGTGATGTTCTTCGGGTACACGCAATGTCCCGACGCATGCCCGACGACGCTCTCCGAGCTCGCGGCGACGATGGAAAAGCTCGGAGCGGACGCGGCGCGCGTCCAAGTACTGTTCGTGACCGTTGATCCCGAGCGCGACACCGCCGAGCTCCTCTCGCGCTACGTGCCGGCTTTCAATCCCAGCTTTCTCGGGCTCTATGGCGATGCGGCGGCGACGGCGGCAACCGCGAAGGAATTCAAGATTCTGTATCAGAAGCAGCCAGGTGCCACGCCCGCCACCTACAGCGTCGACCACTCCGCGGGCACGTACATCTTCGACTCCCAGGGGCGTCTGCGCGTATACGAGAGCTACGGCCAGGGACCCGAGGTCTTCGTCCACGACATCCGCGCCCTGCTGGGGGAGCCTAAAGGCTCCGAGGGCTGATCGCGGCACCGGACTCCGGTAAATTAGTCCACCCTCTCTCGCCGATGCAACTCACCGTTCGGGACGCCTTCGCGCTCGCTGCGCGCCACGAAGCGGCCGGCCGCGCCGCCGACGCTCGCGCGGTCTACGAGCAGATTCTAGCGTCGCTCCCCGAGCATCCCGGCGCACTGCTGCGCATCGCGCAGCTGGAGCTCGCCGCCGGACGGCATGCCGGCGCGCTCGAGCGTCTCACGCGCGCGCTGGCCGCGGCGCGGGCGCAGGCGCTGCCGGCGCAGGAGATCTGGTTGGCGCTGGCGGCCACGCATCTCGCGCGCGGCGCGCGCGAAGAAGCCGATGCCGCGATCGAGCAGTTGCACCGCGCGGCCAAGAAGCTCAAGGCCGCGGGAGCGGCACAGGCGGCGCAGGAGTTGCTCGAGCGATGCGTCGCGCTCGCGACCGAAGATCCCGACTTGCGCCTGAGCCTCGGGGCCGTATGTCTCGATGTCAACCGGCCAGCCGAGGCGAAGCAACAACTGGAACGCGCCGCGGCGCTCGGTGCGCC